>JANLSP010000510.1:0-8670 GCA_031362485.1 Novosphingobium sp. | reverse complement strand
CGCCCAGTTATCATCGAGCGCAGGGATCGGCTGGTTGGCGACGCGCCAGAAATCTGCCGACATCCGGTCGCGCAGGCTGCGCCCGATCTTGCGTATCGATCCGACCAGCGCCGCAATTCCGCCGTGCAGTTCTTGCTCGCGAAACGCGCGGCCGCACAGTTGCGGCAGTGGCAACCCGGCGGTCTCGGCGGGAATTGCGCACCAGCGCACCAGCAGGCCGACCAGCCGCTGCCGGCTCGGCGCGCTCCGGCGGCTGCCGCCATCGACTTCGATCGAACTGCCGAGCAGGTTGCGGACGATCCGCACGGTAATCTCTGCCCGTTCGGTATAGCGGCTCAGCCAATAGAGGTTGTCGGCGGCCTGGCTGGACAGGATGCCCCCGCCCCGCCGGAGCGGCGGCGCAGTGTCCGGGCCAAGCAGCGACAGTTGCTCGACCGCGACATCATCGACGATGCAGACGTCGGCCGAGAAATCCCCTTTGCCGATCAGCGATGTCCTCAGGTCCCCCTGTGCGGAGAGCCGGGCGAAGCCACCCGGCATGACCACCCATTCGCCATCCGCGCCGCGCGCGAGGAAAGCGCGCAAGGTGAACGGGCGCGGTTCGAAAGTATCGCCGATGAGCGCCGGCGTGGTCGAAAGATGGACGATTTCCTGGCCAACATAATCGATCGGCCGCAGCTCCATCGCGGCGAAGAGCTCTGCCTTTTCGCTGGCGCTCAGGCTGGCGCCCGCGCGGGTGCGGCCGTCCTTCAGCCCGGGGACGTCTGTGCCGAAAGCCGGGCTGACCACCAGCTCGTCCAGCCGATCGCGGACTTGCTCGCGCTCTATGGTCTGGCCGCACCACCAGGTCGCCATGTTGGGCAGGATCAGGCTTTCGCCGAGCAGCACTTTGGCCAGCCGCGGCATGAATGCGGAAAAAGCGCGCGCCTGCACCACGCCGGCGCCCGGCCAGTTGGCGACTGCCAGCTCATTCGAGGACCAGGCCTCGAACATGTCGGGCACACCAATCTGCGAATGGGCGTCGAAAGCGAGCGGATCGAGCATGTCCGTGCCGATCCAGCGCCAGATCGCGTCGATCCGTTTCAGGCCCGCAATAGTGCGGACATAGAGCCGCCCCTGGCTGACCGCGAGGTCGCGTCCTTCTACGAGCGGAAAACCGAGATAGCGGGCCAGATGCGCCTGTTCGGTATAGCTCTGGTTGAATTGACCGGGGGTCAACAGGGCAATGCGCGGCGCTGTCCGCGTACAGCTTGAGGCGATGCCCCGGCGCAGTTCGGCGAAGAACCCCGCCAGCCGCCGGGTGTTGATATCGGACAGCAAAGTTCCCGTCGTCCGTGAGATCGCCAGGCGGTTTTCCAGCGCATAACCAATCCCCGAAGGCAGACGTACGCGGTCTGCCAGCACCCGCCACTTGCCGCCCGGGCCGCGCGCCAGATCGACTGCGTAAATCTGCAGATAGCGCCCGCGCGGCGGTGCGATGCCTTGCATCTTGCGCGCGTAATTGGGGCTTCCGGCGACGACAGCGGCGGGCAGATGACCGCCGGACACCAGTTTTTGCGCGCCATAGATATCGGCAATCACCGTTTCGAGCAGCGCCGCGCGCTGGACCAGGCCCTTGGTCAGCCCGGCCCATTCCTCTGTGCCGATCAGCAGCGGCATCGGGCCCACCGGCCAGGGCCGCTCGTCCGAGTCGCCCGAAAGGCGGAATGTCATGCCGAGGTCCGAAGTCTGGTGAAGCAGCCGGTCATGGATGTCGCCCAGCCGCCCATCACACAGCCCGGCAAGCCCGCTCGCCAACCGGTGCCAGCTCTCGGCTACATCACCGTTCGAGCCGGCGAACAGGTCTGCCCTGCTGTCGGGCACAGCGTAGCCGCGCAATGGATCGGTTGCGGCGGATGCTGCCATCGGATCAATCCGCGAGCTCGTCATTACCTGCGGTCAATCGAGCCTTGGCGGGCGGCGCAGATCGAGCGTCATCGGAAATTCTCCCCCTGCTTCCTGCGGCGGCATGGCCACCGGGCCGGGCGTGTGACCATGACCCTGAAACCGCGCGCGGCGGCGCGATTCGGCCTCATAGCCATTGACCGGAATATCGTCATAGGCCCGCCCGCCGGGATGCGCCACATGATAGACGCAGCCGCCCAATGAGCGCCCGTTCCAGCTGTCGAGCACGTCGAACGTCAGCGGCGCATGGGCTTCCAGCACCGGATGCAGGCAGTTGGCCGGGAACCACGCCTTGTAGCGCACCCCGCCAACGCCTTCGCCGGCAGTGCCGGTCGGATGCAGCGGCACCCGGCGGCCGTTGCAGGCGATGATGTGGCGGCCCGGAATCAGTCCTTTCGCCAGCACCTGCAACCGCTCGGTTGAGCTGTCGACATAGCGCACCGTTCCGCCGATCGCGCCGGTTTCGCCCAGCACGTTCCAGGGTTCGAGCGCGTGGCTGATCTCCAGCGTCACGCCTCCAGCCTCGATTTGCCCATGCACCGGAAAGCGGAACTGGCGCTGTGCTTCAAACCATGCCGGATCAAAATCGTATCCGGCGCGGCGCAAGTCCACGAGGACATCGAGAAAATCCGCCCAGACGAAGTGCGGCAGCATGAACCGGTCATGCAATGCAGTGCCCCAGCGCACCAGCGCGCCATCACGCGGCTCGCGCCAGAACCGCGCGGTCATCGCCCGCAGCAGCAATTGCTGGGCCAGCGACATCCGTGCATCTGGCGGCATCTCGAAACCGCGGAATTCGACGAGACCGAGCCGCCCGGTCGGACCGTCCGGCGAGAACAGCTTGTCGATGCAGATTTCGGTGCGGTGGGTGTTGCCGGTGACATCGACCAGCAGATTGCGCAGCAAGCGGTCTACCAGCCACGGCGACGGCTGGCTTTCCGATGGCGGCGGCACCTGCGCAAGTGCGATCTCCAGCTCGTAGATGCTGTCGTGCCGGGCTTCGTCAATCCGCGGCGCCTGGCTGGTCGGCCCGATGAACATGCCGGAAAACAGATAGCTCAGCGAAGGATGGCGCTGCCATTCGAGCACGAAGCTCTTGAGCAGGTCCGGGCGGCGAATGAAGGGCGAATCGGTCAGGCTCGGGCCGCCTAGCACCAGATGATTGCCACCGCCGGTGCCGATCGAGCGGCCATCGACCATGAATTTGTCGGCGGTCAGTCCGCAGCTACGGGCCTCGTCATAAATCACTTCGGTGATTTCCACCGCCTCAGCCCAGCTCGCGGCGGGCTGGATGTTGACCTCGATTACCCCGGGATCGGGTGTGACCTTGAGCACCTTGAGCCTTGGATCGGGAGGCGGCGGATAGCCCTCGATCCGCACTGGCAGCTGCAGCCGCTCGGCAATCAGTTCGATCTCGGCCACCAACTCGAGATAGTCATCGAGCGCCTCGACCGGCGGGATGAATACCGACAGGTGATCGCCGCGCGGTTCGATGGCCAGCGCAGTGCGCACTGCACCTTCGATGATCTTCTGCTCGACCCGCTCCTGCCGCTCGCCATCGGCTGCGGTGACCGATTCGTGGCGCTGCTCGCGCGTGACCGCAGCCTCGCGCGTCTGGCTACCGCGCTCCATCGCCTGGCTGCGAAAGTCAGCCAACGGCTGGTGCGGTTCGGCGGTGTCGCGCGGATGGATATAGGGATAGTCTGACGGCGGCACATAGGGCAGCGAGCCCAGCGGCAGGCGATAGCCCAGCGCACTGTCGCCCGGCACGGCAAACAGCGCGCCGCGCCGCACCGCCCATTTCTCGCTCTTCCAGCGCGGCTGCTGCTGCGATTTGCTGTTCCAGCGCTGGATGGGCAGGACAAAACCAACCGGCTTTGACAAGCCTCGCTGGAAAGTGCGCATGATCCGGTTGCGCTCTTCGGCATCGTCAAGTTTGGGATCGTCCGGCGAAGTGTTGGCCGGCAGTTCGGCTTCCTTGACGATCCAGCTAACTGCGTCTTCGTAGACCGGATGGATGAATTCGCCGGGCAGGCCGAAGCCTTCCGCCGCTTCGTTGATGAAACGCCGCGCACTTTCGGCATCGACCGGGCCGGCGGAATCGATCGCGCTTTCGCTGGTGCTGGCGGCAATCAGCGCCGGATCGCGCCAGACCGGAACGCCGTCCCCCCGCCAGTAGAGCGAATAGCCCCAGCGCGGCAGGCTCTCGCCGGGATACCATTTGCCCTGGCCGTGATGCAGCAGCGCGCCGGGCGCAAATTTCTCGCGCAGCCTGCGGATCAATCGGTCGGCATAGAGCGCCTTGGTCGGCCCGACCGCTTCGCTGTTCCATTCGGGCGCCTCGACGTCGGTTTCGGCAACAAAGGTCGGCTCGCCGCCGGTGGTCAGCCGCACGTCCTGCGCGACGAGATCGGCATCTACCTTGTCGCCCAGTTCGATCAGCGCCTGCCAGCGTGCTTCGGTGAACGGCTTGGTGATCCGCACGGCCTCAGCGATGCGGGTGATGTCCATTTCGAAATGGAAGTTGACCTCGGCGGGCTCGGCCATGCCGCTGATCGGGGCCGCGGAGCGGTAATGCGGAGTTGCCGCCAGCGGGATGTGGCCCTCGCCGGCAAACAACCCCGATGTGGGATCGAGACCGACCCAGCCGGCACCGGGCAGGTAAACCTCGGTCCAGGCGTGGAGATCGGTGAAGTCTGCTTCGGGTCCCTTGGGCCCTTCGCGCGGGGTCACATCGGCAACCATCTGGATGAGATAGCCGGAGACGAAGCGCGCCGCGAAGCCGAGGCGGCGCAGCAGTTGCACCTGCAACCAGGCGCTGTCGCGGCACGAACCCGTGCCCAGGCGCAAGGTCTCTTCGGGCGGCTGCACGCCTGCTTCCATGCGGATGACATAGCCAATCCGCTGCTCCAGCGCGGAATTCAGCGCGACGAGGAAATCGATGCTGCGCCCGCTCTGATGGGAAAATTCAGCGACCAGGCCATCGAACAGCGGTCCGTGTAGTTCGGTCTCGAAATAGGCGGCCAGGTCCTCGCGCAGCGCGGCATCATAGGTGAACGGGACTTCCTCGGCGTAGGGATCGACGAAGAAGTCAAACGGGTTGATGATTGCCAGTTCTGCAAGCAGATCGACCTCGATGCTGAAATGATCGACCGGATCGGGAAAGACGATCCGCGCCTGCCAATTGCCGTGGGGGTCCTGCTGCCAGTTGAGGAAATGGTTGGGCGGGCTGATCTTGAGCGAATAATTGGGCACCGCCGTCCGGCTGTGCGGCGCCGGCCGCAGCCTGACGACTTGCGGCCCGAGCTTGATCGGACGATTGTACTGATAGCGGGTGAGGTGATGAAGTCCGGCCTTGATCATCGCTCCATTCAACCGCCGTTATTGTTGCGGTGCAACAAAATTCGACTACTGCGCGTTTAGGTTGATCAGGATCGCAGACAGAGTGCCTGCGGCGCTGCCACAGGATTGCGCAGAAATGAGACTCTCGATCACCACCCGGCTAGACTATCAGTTCTCAGGACCGACCGATGTGCTGTTGCAGATCGAGGCGGCGGCGATCCCGGAACAACTGATCGAGCAGGCGCATATCAATGTCACCGATTGCCTGCATTTTGCCCGGGTCCCGGCGCAGGACATGATCGGCGACCGGATCTGGGTCCAGGTCGACGGCCGCATGACAGTCGACTACAGCGCCACGGTCACCGTCAACCGCATCCTCGACGATTGCCTGGGACTCGGCAAGATACCGCCGCACCTGCTGCCAGGCGAAACCATCCAGTACCTGATGGCGTCGCGCTACTGCCCATCCGATCAATTTGTCGCTTTCGTTATGGATGAGTTTGCGGGCCTTGAGGGCGGCGCGCTGGTCATCGCCATGCGCGACTGGATCCAGCAACATTTCAGCTATGTCCCCGGAGTGAGCACGTCGGAGACAACCGCGCTCGATACTTTCGTGCGCCGCCAGGGGGTCTGCCGCGACTATGCCCATGTGCTGATCACCCTCGTGCGCGCCTGCGGCATCCCTGCGCGCATTGCCAGCGTCTATGCGCTGGGTGTCGAGCCGCAGGATTTTCATGCCGTGGCGGAAGTGTTCCTCGGCGGGGAATGGCACCTCGTCGATGCGACGGGCATGGCCAAGGAAGGCGCAATGGCCAAGATCGGCATCGGTCGCGACGCCGCCGATGTGGCGTTCCTTACGGCCTATGGCCCGGCCTACATGAACTTCCAATCGGTCTCGGTTGCGGCGGCGTGATTTCCATAGCTGAACAGCAGCCGCTAAGCCGCCGCCGGAATTATTCGACGGCACCCCACCTCAAAGCATCGTCGTCCAGTCGATGATTTGCTCCGGCATGACAGACAGGATCGCGCCCTCGATCAGATGATCAGCGCCTGTCAGCACCAGAACCGCGATCACCACCAGCGTAGCGCCAAGCACCCTTTTGGCCCGTCCGGTGAAGGCCAGGGCCGAGGACGTGCGACGATTGAAAAAACTCTGCGCAGCGAATGCTATAATCAGCAGCACGCTGGCAATCCCGGCAGCATAAGCGGCCATAATCAGGGCAACTTCGGGCAGCCTCTGGCCCTGCGCGGCGAGCACCGTCGCTGCGCCAAGCGTGGGACCGACACAGGGAATCCAGATCAGCCCGAGCAGCACGCCAATGCCAAACTGGCCGGTCAAGCCCAGGTGCGCCAAACCTGACTGTCGCTGCTGCGCCCAGTTCGCCAGCGGCGCCGCAGCAGTCGCGAACTTCTGCTGAGCCCGGCTGCTGAGCAGGATCAAGCCGGCAAGCCCCATCAATCCAGCGCCACCTATGCGCAGCACTTCTGGATCGGCCAGCGCGCCGCCGCCTGCAGTCGCCAAAGTCATTCCGACGACCGTAAACGACACGATCAGCCCGGCGCACAAAGCCAGCGGCCCGAAACGGTGACGCTGTCCGGCGCTCGCGAGCACGATTGGCACCAGCGGCAGGACACACGGCGAAAGGATTGTCAGCAGGCCCGCTGCATAGGCCAGGGCCGGGTTCAGGGCGCCGGTCATAATATCAACGCAGCGTCTGCGCGATGAGGCTGCGGATCTGGGGTTTGTCAGTCACGAAGTCCAGCCGCCCGACCGCCCGGGCTCCCCTATAAGCCAGGATTGTGCCTTGCCTTCGCACCTGGAAGGCCGGTAACTCGCGTTTCTGGCTGTCGAAATTGATCTGGAAGACCACCAGATTGGCATAGGCAGGATCCTTGACGGTGTCGCGGATGGTTCGGCCTTGCGAGGCGCAGACCGGACACCACCAGGCCTTGACCGCCACAATGATCGGCCTGTCCGCCTGTTGCGCAGCGGCAAAGGCCGCGCGATCGAACGGGAGCGTCTCGGCAGCGGCGAGCGGTCCGGCGCCAGCGACAAGAGCAAGGCTGGCCAGCAAGCTGTTGCGCAGTAACGTCATGAACTATCTCCGGGTGGCTTCAATGCACAGTTCGGTCGATTGCACCGATTGGTTACATGCCCTGCTCACCGCGGCTGGCGATGCAGCAGCAGCGCAGCCGCACCTGCCGCAATCAGGCCTACCGCTATTGGCCAGCCGTGTGCCAGCACCTGCACAGCACTCTCGCCCCGCAGGGTCGCTCCGTGGGCGGCGCGAATGAAATGACTGAGCGGAAAGGCCTCGCCGATAGCCTGCGCCCAGCGCGGCAGCGTCTCGAAGGGATAAAGGAAGCCCGAGAGCAGCATTGCGGGCAGATAAAACGCCACAGCGCCTTGCAAGGCAGCCAATTGTGTTCGCGCGCCAGATGAGATTGCATAACCAATCGCCAGATGGGTCGCAGCAAACAGCGGCGTCAGCGCAATCAGCGCCAGCAAACTGCCCCGCGCGGGGACAGCAAAGGCAAACAGCGCAATGGCAAGGACGAACAGGGCCTGGATCATCCCCAGAACCGTTCCGGGCAGCAGCTTGCCCAGCATCACTTCGGCTGGCCTGAGCGGCAAACTTTGCAACGTCTCCCAGGTCCCACCTTCGCGTTCACGCGAGACCGCGAGGCTGCCAAGCATGATCATTGCGATCATCACGGTGACCCCTGCCAGTGAGGGCAGAAAAGTCCAGTCGGCGCGGGCATCGGGGTTGAACAGCCGCTTCACTTCGATGCCCGGCCCGCCGGCATCGGCCCGTTCGGCCAAAGCCTGCCAATAGCGCCCGACAATGCGCGCTTCTGCCGCCGAAGTAAGCACCGGCTGGCTGGCATCGACGACGATGCGGAGCGGCACGATGGGCGCAGTGGGGTTGGAAAAGCTACGCAGTTCGGGGATTTCGATAGCCAGTGCGGCCTCGCCGAGCTGCACCGCACGCTCGCCCTCGCCGGGCCGACGCACTGGGCCAAGCAGGTCGAATCGGCTATCCTTCCTGACTTCGCTGACCACGGCGGCGGCGCTGTCGGGTGTCGGCGCGGCGATGACCAGTGGCGCGCGCGCTGCCTCGGGCCGGATGGCAAGGCCGAACAAGATGACCTGCAGGACCGGCACCAGCAGCAGCAGGGTGAATGTTACGCGCGAGCGCATCAGGCGCAGCCATTCGACATATGCCACCGCGCGGATGCGGCGCCAGCTCATGCGCCGGCCTCCGCGATCACTGCCTGTTCCAATGACTCTGCCCCGTTGCGTGCGATCAGGTATTGCGGCGCAAACGGGCCTTCGGCCTGTCCCTCGCGATAGTGCAGGATCATCGGGCATTGTTCGGCTTC
>JANLSP010000348.1:0-1806 GCA_031362485.1 Novosphingobium sp. | reverse complement strand
TTGAGGAAAGTCAGGTCATTCGCGGCAGGACTGTGCGCCAGGAGGATGAGGTCCGGACCGGAACCGCAATCGTCGACCATCCGGCAAGCGAAAGCGAAGCCGAGGCCTATTGACGATTCGCGCCGGGGACCCACAACACGTCCCCGCCGGCCCCGGCATTTACCGCGCGAGCCAGCACAAAAAGATAGTCCGACAGCCGGTTGATATAAGCCAGCGCCGCCGGGTTGACCGGGTCATTTGCTGCCAACGCGGTCATCGCCCGCTCTGCACGCCGCGCGGAGGCGCGCGCGATGTGCAGCCGCGCCGCCGCTTCGCTGCCACCGGGCAGGATGAAACTGGTTAGCGGAGGCATGTCTTCGTTCAGGGCATCAATTTGCCCTTCGATCCAGACGGCCTGCGCTGCAACGATGCGGAGAGTCATTTCACCGGGGGTGAAATCATCACCCGGCGTTGCCAGGTCTGCGCCAAGATCGAACAGATCGTTCTGAATACGCGTCAGGCGAGCAGCATGGTCCGATCCCGCAAGCGCCACTGCGGCAAGCCCGAGCGCGGAATTCGCCTCATCGACCGCGCCAATAGCCTCCATCCGCGCGGCATGTTTTGGCAGCCGCGAACCGTCGACGAGGCCGGTGTTGCCGTCGTCGCCAGTGCGGGTGTAGATTTTGTTGAGCTTGACCAAGGATTTACTTGCTGATCGCGATAACCAGCGCAACGACGACGATCGCCAGCGCCTGCCACTTGATGCGGGCAAACATCATCTTGTTCTGCAGCAGCTGGTTGGCGCTGGGCCCGCTGCCCTCGTCGCGCTCCAGATCAAGTTTGGTGCCTTGCAGGAAGGCGACGATGCCGCGCACAAGGCTGTAGACGACCATGATCATCAGGATCACGATTACGATGGCGAGAAATGTGGTCATGACCTGCTATCTAGTCCTCCCCCGAGTGAAATACCAGTAGGCAGGCGGCCACTACGCAAGTCATCGGCCAGCGCGCGGCCCTCCAACCCAGCCTGGCGCCAGTCAGCCAATGCCGGCGAGCCGCGCCGCTTGGCCAACTTGCGCCCATCGGCCTCGACCAGCAGCAAGTGGTGATGCCAGCTTGGCACCGGCAGGCCGAGCAATGCCTGCAACAGGCGGTGGATATGGCTGGCTGCAAACAGGTCCATGCCGCGCGTCACCAGCGTGATCCCATCCGCCGCATCATCGAGCGTCGCGGCGAGGTGATACGAGGCTGGCGCATCGCGGCGCACCAGCACGACATCGCCGAACAGATCGGGCCGGGCAAGTTGTTCGCCTGCGATCTCGTCGGTCCATGTCAGCGGCCCCGTGCGCTCTACGGCCGCATTCGCGTTTAGCCGCCAGACCGCGCCTTTGGGATCGACGGCGCGGGCCCGGCACGTGCCCGGATAAATCGGTCCGTCAGGTCCAACAGCCTGTGCGGCTGCGGCAACAGCGGCGCGGCTGCACAGGCAGGGATACAGCAATCCCTGACCCTTCAGACTTTGGGCCGCGCTGGCATAGGCCGCCAGTCGCCGTGACTGAAACACCACCTCGCCGTCCCACTCCAGCCCCAGCCAGACGAGATCGGCGAACAGCTCGTCTACCAGCGCCGCGCGGCTGCGACCACCATCGATATCCTCGATCCGCAATAGGAACTCTCCGCCGCGTTCGCGCGCCAGATCGTGCGCGACAATCGCGGCATAGGCATGGCCGAGATGCAGCGGCCCGTTGGGGCTGGGGGCGAATCTCGTCCGGATCATGCGCGGCTGGAACTCATGCGCGCTGCTGTCGCACAAGCTGCTACCCCGCG
>JANLSP010000023.1:0-5870 GCA_031362485.1 Novosphingobium sp. | reverse complement strand
GAGATGCTGACCGCCGCAGTTGAGGGACCGCCGTAATTCCCCCAGGTGCCGCCAGCAACGCCTCGCCCCTGGTTCGGCCCGAGCGGGGCAGAATAGTGGGGGTGGGCCTTGGCAGCCTCGAGACATTCGGCATAACCGATTTCGCCTGCGGACACACCCGTGAGCCCGATATCACCGGGCCGGGCAGAATTCTTCAGGCGCAGATCAATTGGATCGATGCCCAGCTTCATTGCCAGATCGTCGATGCAGCTTTCGACCGGAAAGATGGTCTGCGGCGCGCCGGGAGCGCGATAGGCAGCCGTACTTGCCATGTTGCACAGCACATCCCAGCCCGTTACCCGGGAATTGGGAATATTATAGTGCGCCAATGCGCTCATAGCGCCAGAGTGGGTGTCAGAACCGGGGTAGGCCCCGCCCAGGAGCTTGAACTCCATAACCACGCCCGTAATCGTTCCATCGGCATCGGCGCCCATCCGGATGTCCATGACGCCGCCCGGCGCTGGGCCAGATGCGCGGAACACTTCGCTCCGGTTCATTTCAAGACGGACCGGCCGGCCTGATTTGCGCGACAGCAGCATCGCTACCGGCTCAAGATAGACCGTTGTCTTGCCCCCGAACCCACCGCCGATTTCCAGCGGTGTCACGCGGATATCAGCCTGGCTGATCCCGAGGATAGCAGAAGTCAGCGAACGGATCATGAAAGCACCCTGGCTCGATGCCCAGATCTGTGCCTGACCATCGGCGTTCCACGAAGCGACGCAGGCATGCGGTTCGATATAGCCCTGATGAACCGGGAGCGCCGAAAAGCTGCCAGAGATGACGGTATGGGCAGACGCGAGCGCCGCGTCAGGATCGCCACGACCGATAGTGAACTGAAGCGCCACATTGGACGGTTTGTCCGGCTTGGGCTCAACGCCTTGCGTGAAGATATCATCATGCAGGACCGGCGCATCGGCGGCGAGCGCGGATTCAAGGTCGAGCACAGGGCCGAGCAATTCGTAATCGACCTCAATCAGCGCAATCGCAGCTTCGGCAACCGCTGGACTGGTCGCCGCGACGGCTGCCACGGCATGGCCCTCGTAAAGCACCTTCTCGTGGGCCATGCAGTTGCGACCGACGTGCTTGATATTACCGGACGATTCACCAAGCGCCACTTCAAGCGAGGCCAGCGAGGGGAAATCCGCACCCGTCACAACGGCCTTCACGCCTGTCAGCGCTTCGGCCTTGCGGGTATCGACCGAGCGTATCCGGGCGTGGGCGTGCGGACTGCGCAGGATCGCGCCGTGCAGCATGCCGGGCGCGACGAAATCAGTGCCGTAAAGCGCCTTGCCGGTGACCTTGTCGACGCCATCCGGGCGCACTGGCCGGGTGCCGACATGGCGGAATGCGCGCTTGCCTTGGGGAGCGTTCATGCCGGAATCCTCTCTTGGCGCAGTTCTGCGGCGGCATCCATCACCGCACGCACGATCTTGTCATAGCCGGTGCAGCGGCACAGGTTGCCCGCCAGCCAATACCGCGTTTCACTTTCGGTCGGGTTGGGATTGGCGTCGAGCAGCGCCTTGGCCGCAACGATAAAGCCCGGCGTGCAATAGCCGCACTGAAGCGCGCCGTGCTCAAGGAACTTGCGCTGGACAGGATGCAATTGGTTGCCCTCGGCCACCGATTCGATTGTCGAGATGCTGCGCCCCTCTGCCTCGGCAGCCATAACCAGGCAGGAGCAGACCATCTGGCCATCCATTACCACGGTGCAGGCGCCGCAATCGCCTGACCCGCATCCCTCCTTGGAGCCGGTGAGGCCAAGCCCGGAACGCAGGGCATCAAGCAGCGTATCGCCCGGATCGGCCAGGAATTCGGTTGCATCGCCATTGATCGTGGCGGTGATCATCATCTTGCTCATGCTTTTGCTCCAGCGCGCTCGCGCGCAATCCCAACCACCCGTTTTGCGAGAATTCCGGCCATAGCGGTGCGGTAGACCGCAGTGCCGCGCTTGTCATCAATCGGGCGGCAAGCGGCTCGCACAGCTTCCGCCATCGCATCGAGCGCCGCGTCATCCAGCCGGGTGCCGACCAGCGCGGCACCTGCCGCCTCGACCAGCAGCACCGTTGGTGCCACTGCCCCCAGCGCCACGCGCGCCGCGGTGCAGGTGCCCGAGGCATCGACAACCAAAGCAGCCCCTGCACCGACGACCGCGATATCCATTTCAGTTCGCGGAATCGAACGCAGGTAGGCATCGCCGCCGCCCGCTGGCCTTGCCGGCAGCCGGATCTCGACGACGAATTCACCGGGCGCCAGCGAATTTCGGCCCGGCGCGGTCGAGATGGCTTCGACAGGGATTTCGCGCGTTCCGCCCGGCCCCACCACGAGGCAGCTTGCGCCGGCAGCCACCAGCGCCGGCACACTATCCGCTGCCGGCGAGGCGTTGCACAGGTTGCCCGCCATGGTCGCGCGGTTGCGCACCTGCACCGAGCCGATCAGATTGGCCGCTTCGACCACGCCGGGCCAGGCCGCAACCAATCCCTTGTCTGCTTTGAGCAGCGTGCACGGCGTCGCCGCGCCGATGACAAAGCCGCCCGCCTCGCTGCGCACGCCAATCATCCCGGCGATGCGCTTGAGATCGATCACGGCGGAAGGTACGATGCGACCCGATTGCAATTGGACGATCAGGTCGGTGCCACCCGAAAGCACTCGCGCGCCGGGATCGGCAGCGAGCATTGCAACAGCATCGGCGACACTGCTCGGCGCATGAAAGGCAGGGGATGGCATCAGATACTCCCGAAAAACGTGTGGTGGCAGACTTGGGGGAGCGGGAAGATTCGTCAATCGAAATCAGCAAAAGTTCTCGCCTGGCTGTCATTGGGCCATGCTGTAGCCGCCATTAAGCGGGTAAGTCTGCCCGGTGATCCAACTGGCAGCATCCGAACACAGGAATGCCACCAGCGCCCCTACATCCTCGGGCTTGCCATAGCGGCGGATGGCATAGCGCGCGAGTTGGGCTTTGCTCTGTTCGGTCGCCATGTAGGTCTCGAGCGCTTCGCCTTCCATCCAGTGCAGGATCGTCGAAAGCGCAACAGCGTTGCAGGTGATGCCGAAGCGCCCGGTTTCCTTGGCGATCGAGCGGACAAAGCCCGCAGCCCCCGCTTTCGCTGCTGAATAGACCGCCTGACGCGGCTCGCCCGTTCGACCCGAATCGGACACAATGGTGACGATCCGCCCGCGCCGCGCCGCGACCATGCCCGGCAGGAAGGCATGGCAGCAATTGAACACGCCATTGAGATTGGTGCCGAGATACTTGTTCCATTCCGCCGGATCTTCCTCCCAGAACAGCGCGGAAGGCCGCATCTGGGCATTTGGGCCAGCCATGCCGGCATTGTTGACCAGGATCGTCGCGGCGCCGAGTTCGCCGGCGATTGCATCGCGCGCGGAGCAGATCGCTTCCAGGTCGCAAACATCGAAGGGCACTGCCATGGCCTTTACCCCCAACGCGCGGATTTCCGCCACGACGGCCGCTGCCCGCTCGGGCACGAAATCATTGACCGCGATGCCGCCCGCACTATGCCGCGCCAGCTCCAGCGCAATGCCGCGTCCTGCGCCTTGCCCTGCGCCAGTGACCAGCGCGACTTGTCCGCCCAGATCGAGAAGATCCTCACCAATCATCTGCCTCTCCTTGTGTCGTTTGCTTGGCCGGTAGTCTGTGTCTAGCATCGCGGCAAGCGAGTCTCCCCGCGCGAAGCGAGGCCGCAGTGAGAGGAGTACAAGCCATGGCCAACTCTAATGGCCCTTTGTTCGATTTGCTGGCGCCGCTGGAAGATGCGGTGTCAGAACTTGCCAACACCTGGCGGCCCAACGATCCCGCATACCGCGCCGACGTCTATCGCCAGATCATGATGCAGTTTTCCTACGGGTATTTCGCCTTCTTTCATGCAACACCGGAGCATCCCGACTGGGCACCCTTGTGGAACCCCGTCTATACGCTCCAGCCAAATCCGGACGATATCTATCTCTATTGCCCGGTGCGCGACGATCTGACTTACCGGCTCTCGGGCAACCGCGGCACGGTGAAGATGCTGCTGATCAACACGCAGGGCGCGCTGCCTGGCCTCCCGGGCGAAGTCGATCACACCGGTGCGCGCTATGCCGATATAGACGATCGCGGGCTTAAGCTGGATGAGCATGGCAATTTTGAGATTTTGCTGAGCCGCGAACGCCCCGCCGGTTACAAGGGCGATTGGCTGGCCATCAAGCCCGGCGCGACAAGCCTGATGACGCGCTATCGCAGCTATGACTGGACCACCGAGATCGATCCGGTCATGTCGATCGAATGCCTCACGCCAGTGGGTCCCAAGCCGCGCCTGACGCCGGAGCAGATCCACGAGCGCATTCGCCTGATGGCGGCGATGCCGGTCGCTGCACAAAAGCTGTTCTACTGGATGCAGAACCAGGTGAAGGCCGATGTCGGCATCAATGTGTTCCAGCCCCAGAAGCTGGGCGGAGGTCTATCGAAACAGGTCTATATCCCCGCCGTATTCGAGCTCGAGGAAGACGAGGCGCTGATTATCGAGACCGAGCTTCCGGAGCAGCGGCATTACTGGAATTTCCAGCTCAACGACCCCTATTTCAACGCGCTCGAATATGTCTACCGGCTCTCCAGCACCAATGGCCATTTTGCAAAAATAAGCAGCGACGGGAAGTTCCGCGCGGTGCTCGCCCTGACCGATCCGGGCGTCCCCAACTGGCTCGATACGGCGGGCTACAAGCAAGGCACGATCTATGGCCGCTGGTATGATTGCGACAGTTGCCCGACGCCGACACTGACCCGGGTCAAGCTCGCTGATTTGCGCCAGCATCTGCCTGCGGACACCCCTGTGGTGACCCGCGAAGAACGAGCGAAAGAGCTGGCCGACCGCGTCCGCGGCTGCCAGAGACGCAGGCGATGGTGATGTCCAGTCCCTCCTCACCATGAGCAGGCATCGGCTTAATGCCTATGCCAATTCAACCTCTGCCTCATCAATCAACCGGTAAAGCGTCGTCCTCTGTCGAACCGGCCGTCCGGCCAGCGCCGCTGTCGCAACGATGTTGTCCACGGTCAGCTCCTGCCCATGCGCTGCGCCTGCCGCGCGGCTGATGCTTTCGTTCATCAGCACGCCGCCCAGATCGTTGGCCCCCGCCGCCAACACTGCCGCTGCGCCGTCGAGCCCCAGCTTGACCCACGAGCACTGGATCGAGTCGATCGACCCGTGAAATGCGATCCGCGCCACGGAATGCATCATCAGCGCCTCGCGCCAGGTCGGGCCTTTGCGCGACTGCCCCCGGCGATACATCGGGGATTCCATATGGACGAGAGGCAGCGGCACGAATTCGGTGATGCCGCCGGTCTCACCCTGCAAATGGCGCAGCGCCAGCAGATGACGCGCCCAGTGCTCTGGCCGCTCGATATGGCCATACATGATCGTCGATGTCGTCGGAATGCCGACCATATGCGCATCGCGCACCACGCCAAGCCACTCCTGCGTGGTCTGTTTATCCGGGCAGATCTGGCGGCGGATGTCATCGCACAGGATTTCCGCCGAAGTTCCCGGTAACGATCCGAGCCCTTCATCTTTGAGCCGCAGCAGATAGTCGCGGGTGCTTACTCCCAGCGTTGCCGCGCCTTGGGCGATTTCCAGCGGCGAGAAAGCGTGGACGTGGATATCTGGGCAAGCCTGCTTCACTGCGCGGACGATGCCGGCATAGGTATCGCCAGTGTAACTGGGATGGATGCCGCCCTGCAGGCAGACTTCAGTAGCCCCCTTGGCGACAGCTTCGCTGGCTCGCTGGGCGACTTCCTCAAAGTCCAGGACATAAGGCTTGTCGCGGAAGCCGGCCTTGCTCGA
>JANLSP010000403.1:0-9169 GCA_031362485.1 Novosphingobium sp. | reverse complement strand
CGGACTCGATCAAAATCCCGCGCAAGGTGATGAAGGGCGGCTCGCACCTTTGCGCCGAGTCTTATTGCCAGCGCTATCGGCCAGCAGCGCGCTATGCCCAGCCGGTCGATACCTCGACCAGCCACGTCGGCTTCAGGTGCGTGATGCGAAATAGTTGAACAGGTGTTCAGCTTACGATTGACTTGCCGCCTGCATCGCGTCAACGCTCGCACAGACACAGCACCGAGGGAGAGCAATGGCCAAACCGCTTGCAGGCAAGATCGCACTGGTCACTGGCGCGTCGTCCGGTATCGGCGAGGCTGCGGCTATCGCGCTGGCAGCAGCCGGTGCATCGGTAGCCGTCGCGGCGCGGCGAGTGGACCGGCTGGCAGGACTGGCCGCAAAGATCGAAGCGGCGGGCGGCATTGCCCTCGCCCTGCCCTGCGATGTCACCATCGAGGCCGATGCGCTCAAATGCGTGGCTGACACCGTGGCCCATTTCGACCGCATCGACATCCTGATCAATTCCGCCGGGATCATGCAGGCCGGCGGCATCGACGGCATGGACATTGCAGAATACCGCCGGGTTATCGATCTCAACCTGATGGCAACAGTCTATACCTGCGCCGCCGCTGTGCCGCACATGAAGGCGCAAGGATCGGGCGACATCATCACCATCTCCTCGCTGGCGGGCCGCAAGGGCGGGCCGATGACCAATGCCTATTCCGCGAGCAAGCACGCGGTCAATTCGATGACCGACGGCATGCGCCAGGAACTCGGCGGCTTCGGCATTCGCGTCACCATCCTCATGCCCGGTGCGACCGAGACCGAAGTGGCCTCGGGGATCAGCAATCCGCAATGGCGTGATGCAATTGCTGCACATGTATCCAAGGATGGCGCAGTAAAGGCAGCTGAAATGGGTGATGTTATCGCCTTTATCCTGTCGTTGCCGCGCAACGTGAACATCTCGGAAATCTGCGTGCGCCCGACAATCGACACGACAGCTTGAGGAACACAGAAATGGCAGGAAGACTCGAAGGCAAGATCGCCGTCATCACCGGTGCGGGCTCGGGCATGGGTAAGGCGATGGCCGAAATTTTCTCCGCAGAAGGTGCGCGGCTGGTGCTCGCCGATATCAGCGGCAATCAGGATGCAGTCGCCGCTGCGGTCAACGCCGCGCATGGCGGAGGATCGGACAACCGTCCGGTCGCGCTCGGGGTGCACTGCGATGTATCAAGCGAAGCCGACGTAAAGGCCATGATCGCAGCCGCCGAGCAGACCTTCGGCAAACTCGATATCCTGTGCAACAATGCCGGTTTCGGCGGACCGATGGCACCGCTGCACGAACAGAGCCTGGAAACCTGGGACAGAGTCCACGCCACGAATATCCGCGGCGTGTTCCTCGGCATGAAATACGGGATCACCTCGATGCTGAAGACCGGCGGCGGGGCCATCGTCAACACCGGTTCGGCCTCCGGCGTGGTCGGCTGGAAGCACCACGGCGTCTATGGCTCGGCGAAAGCTGGTGTGCATCACCTCACCAAGATCGCCGCGCTGGACTATTCGGGGCACAACATCCGCTGCAATTCGATTGCGCCGGGCACGATGTGGACGGGCCTGGTCGAGGCCTCGAAGACCCATGCTGAGCCGCCCGAAGGCCAGTTCGTGCTCGCCGGAATTCCGCTCGGACGCTGGGGCCTCGCCCGCGACATTGCCAATGCCGCGCTCTATCTCGCCAGCGACGAAGCGGCCTATGTGACGGGCGTCACCCTGCCGGTCGACGGCGGCTATTGCATCGGCTTTTCCGGCATGGGCGCAGAGCGGCCCGGCGTGACCACGGTCAACACCGACGGAAGCTAGCTGCTGATCTCGCCCCCCATCAAAACGTGCGTTGCGCTGACGCAGCGCGCCATCCGCTCGTGCGGCCCCAGGCCGGCCAGCGCCTCGCTGCGGATCGGCACTTCGAGACCGATCGGCACCTGGCTGGAGATATGGGCGAGGAACTGGGCGAGCGGCAAGTCTCCGTCGCCCGGACAACGGCGTTCGTATAGCGCTTCGTCCATATAGCTTTCGATCTCCGCCGGCATCGGAACGTCGCAAAGCTGGATGTGGCCAATGAGCGGCGGGTCGATCGCGGCAAGATCCGCGACCGAACTGCCTGAACGGAAAAAATGCATCGTATCGATCAGCAGGCGAAAACCGGAATGGGCGACCGCCGCGACCGCAGCCAGGCTGCGCTCGAGATTGCGCAAGATTCCCGCACCAACTTCGGTCGTGACGATCATACCGCGCTCGGCGGCCTGTTCTGTAAGGCGGGAAAAGGCTGCATAGCTGCGGTCCCTGTCCCGCTCAGTGCTGACTGCGCAGATTGCCCGCGCTCCCAAGCTCAAGGCAACGTCAAGTTCAGCCTGCCAGCCTTTGCTCTCCTGGTCGGGCAGGATCGCAAAGCCTTCCAGCAGCGAAACACTCACGCCGCTTGCCGCCGCTGCCGATGCAACCGCAGCGCACAGCGCAGTGTCGTCGCGCAGCGAAAAAGGCGGATAGGTCTCCAGCCGGTTCGCTGCCCCGCGCAAGTTGAGCGAAACATGGCCGCAGCCCAGCGCGCCGGCAAGTTCGACGAAAGCGACCGGATCCATGCCGAAACAGCTCAGGTTTTCGAGGCCAAGCTGTTTCATCGCGGCGTGCCACAGGGCGCGGTCAAGCAGCGCAACGGGCCGGCTGCCGCCACTCAGCTGTCCAGATCGGGCATCGAGGGGACCGGCTTGAGCGCCTCGTCGATCCACAGGTACTCAGTGTAGTGGCCGAGGCACTTGCGGGTGTCGACATAAGCGAAGCACAACTGGTCTGTGTCGACCGGTTCTACCGGGAAGAGATAGGCAAATTCGTCACCACTGGCGCGAACTTCCTCGACCAGCGCGCGCCACGCGTCGATCCCGCCGCGTACTGCAATTGCAATGTGGTGAAAATTGATGATGTGCTTCGAGAGGTCGACTTCGTCGGTGTATATCTCGATCGCACCCGAGACCGGCTCGATCAGTTCGAGCTGATTGCGCCCGACATTGCCGAAAGCCGCGCGGATCTTGAGCGGGCGTAGCTTACCATAGGACAGCACTTCGACTTCTGCATCGGTCGTGTCGAAGTGCTCGATACCCAGCTCTGCCTTGCAGTGCGCCATCGCCGCTTCGAGGTCGCGGGTGATGTAGCTCATCTGGAACAGGTTGGCGTAGTGCGCGGCGATGGTCATCTGCTTAGTCCTTCACGGGTATGGCGTAGTCCTCAATGTAGCCTTTGAACCGCTCGCGAACAGCCTCTTTCGACAGGCCGTATTCGGCAAGATCATAGGCATGGCTGCCATGCTTGCCCTTGGGGTTGGCATCAAGATAGCCTTGCATCGCCGCCTCGATTTCGGGCGTGAAATCCAGATCGAAGCGTTTGTAGATCCCGCGCACAACGCCCAACGGATCGCGCACCGTATCCGCATACTGCACATCGTGGATTGAATTCCGGCCATGCTTTGCCTTGAAGGCTTTGGCGCGGGCGATCATTACTTCGAAGGTTTCGATGAAGCTTGTCCCGATGCCCTTCAGATCGACATCGTCGCTGTAGATCGCGCGGACATATTTTATAAGGCTGCAGGCGGAACCCACCACTTCGGCGGGATCGCGGTGGGTCATCACCAGCCGCGCATCGGGATAGACCGCGGTCAGCTCATTGAGGAACAGCGGGTGCCAGGGGTTCTTCAGCGTCCAGCGTCCACCGGTATGGTGCTGCAATGCCTGGAGCATGCGCTTGTGATAACGGAAAGCGGGCATGTAGTCGGCTTCATGCAGGAACCAGTGCCGCCATGAGGGGATGTCAGCCTGCGACTCGTAAACCTGCGCGCAGAAACTCGGCGTCATCAGGAACTGGCACTCGGTGGGGCTGTCTGCCTCTTCGTAATGAATCGCGGCAATGTGCGGCATGTATTTCAGCGCCATCTCGTTTTTCGCGACCTGAGCTTGATAGCGCGGTCCGGCGTGCAGCTCCTGCGGCGTCGCCGGCGGCATCGGGTCGTAGATTTCCCAGCGCAGGAAGCTGCGCGTCGCCGGGTCCGAGGCGAGCAGACCCACCGCCAGCGTCGTTCCGGTGCGCGGCAGGCCGAATACAAACAACGGCTTTTCGACCGGCCTATCGAGCAGTTCAGGATAGCGCTTGAGCCAGTCTTCCACGCGCATGCGGTTTGCCATGGTGGCGACCACATCGGCATGCATCATTTCGAGCCCGCGCGGAGTGAAGCGCGCCTCATTGGCATAGCCGGTAAGCAGGCGCTCCAGCCCGTCCAGGATGGCAGGGTCGCCAAAGTGGCTGAGGCCGGACTGGGCACTTGCGGCGGCAATAACTTCTTCGACAGTCATGTTGCAAATTTCCGTTTCCAGCGCAGCGCGCCATGCTATCAATCGGCGCATAATTGCAAGCCGGATGCGAATCCGATTTGGGGGAGAGAACCAGAATGAAACCCGACAACCGCTTTCTGGGAGATCTGGTCGAAACCGCCACACGCATTGAGTCCGCGCGCGAAGTCAGTGATCCCGACAGCGAGCAGTGGGATGCGACTTGCGATGTACTGGTTGTCGGCCTGGGCATGGCCGGGGTCTGCGCTGCCTTGCGGGCAAGCGAAGACAAGAGCCTCGACGTCATCGCGATTGATCGCTTTTCCGGCGGCGGCGCCAGTCAGCTTTCGGGCGGCGTGGTCTATATGGGCGGCGGCACCCCGGCGCAGCGCGCGGCAGGCGTCGAGGACAATCCCGAAAACATGGCGAACTACCTCGGCTTCGAGACCGGCAACCTGGTGCGCGGCGACACCGTGCGCCGCTATGCCGAGGCGAGCGTCGGCTTTCAGGCATGGCTGGAGAAATATGGCGCGCGCTTCGGCGGGCCGGCGACTTCTGAGAAAACCTCTTATCCGAACGACGCTTCGCTCTATTTCTCCGGCAATGAAGTGACCGAACCCGGCCGCGCGCTCGCGACTGCCGCGCAGCGCGGCCACCGCGCCAAACCGGCTGGCGGGGGCGAGCCGACCAAGCTTTCCGGGCAATACCTGCTGCCACCGCTGATCCAGTCGCTCGAGCGCCAGCCCAATGCGCGCATTTTCCGCCACACTCGCGCGACCCGGCTGGTGGTTGACAAGACGGGGGCGGTCATTGGCCTTGAGGCGCTGCGCATTCCTGCGGGCTTTGCCGCCTGGCGTCATGCGAAATGCATTGACCTGGTCAGCAACATCGCGATGACTGTGCTGGGCTTCACCGAACACCTCAAGGGGTCGATTGTTGCACTTGAAAAGCAGGCGAAGCCGCTGCGCATCCGGGTGCGCAAAGGTGTGGTGCTCTCGTCTGGCGGCTTTATCTACAACCGGGCGATGATGGACAAGCTTGCGCCTGAATATCTCCTCGCCTCGCCGCTCGGCACGATTGGTGACGATGGCTCGGGCATCAAACTGGGCATGAGCGTGGGCGCCAGGACCGACAGCCTTGAGCGCATCTCGGCCTGGAAATTCCTCTATCCGCCTGAAAGCTTCACCAAGAGCGTCTCGATCGACGGCCAGGGCAATCGGCTGGTCAACGAGGAATATTACGGCGCGCGCACCGGCGAGGCGCTGTTCGGCCATGCCGGCGGGCGCGGCTGGCTGATCCTGGACCAACCACTGTGGAGCGATACGTTGCACGAGATGCACACGGCGAAGAAAATGTTCTTCCAGAAGGTGCAATACCGCGCCATCGAGAACGACTACACCACCAGCGCGAACAGCATCGCCGAGCTCGCCGCGAAGATCGGCGTGCCGCCCGCGCAGCTTGAAGCAACCATCGCCGAATACAATCGCCGCATCGATGCCGGCGAGCCCGATGAAACCGGCAAACAGGCGAAACTTCGCCGCAAGATCGAGACCGGGCCGTTCTTTGCCAACGACATCGGTACCAGCGCCAAGATGTCCCCGACTTCTGCGATCACTGTCGGCGGGCTGGTGGTTGATGAGGACACCGGCGAAGTGCAGTCGAACGATGGCGGCAAAGTGCCCGGGCTCTATGCCGCAGGACGCACGGCAGTAGGGATCTGTTCGCATTATTACGTCAGCGGGCTGTCACTGGGCGACTGCGTCTATTCGGGCTGCCGCGCGGCCGAGACAATCAGGGGCAATGGCGGCGCAGCGGCGCTGGTCTGAACATCAGGAGTAATGCAATGGATATTTCGAGCGCCAGACACGCCTTCATAACCGGCGGCGCCAGTGGGCTGGGGCTGGGCATGGCTGACGCGCTGGCTGCGCGCGGTATGCCGGTGACCATTGCCGACATCGATGCGGAAGCGATCGCGGAGGTGATCGCAGCGCGTGGCAATTCGGTACGCGGGGTTGTGCTCGATGTGCGCAATCGCGAAGCCTGGGCCAAGGCAAAGACCGAGGCAGAAGCCGCCTTCGGGCCGGTCGACGTGCTCCTTCTCAATGCCGGCATTTCACCCAATGGCCGGCCGTTTGCCGAAATGGACCCGGAGAGCTTCGACCGCATTCTCGCGATCAATCTGGTCGGCGTGGCCAATGGCGTCTTCGCTTTCGCAAGCGATTTTCAGACGCGCGGAAGCGGCCATATCGTGCTGACCTCCTCGCAGGCCGGGCTGGTGACCACTGTGGCGGGCGTGGGCGCCTATTCGGTGGCGAAATTCGGCGTCTCTGCCCTGGGTGAACAATTGCGCCGCGAGCTGGCGCCACACGGTGTTGGCGTCTCGGTGCTGTGTCCGGGCTATGTCCAGACCAACCTGGGCACCAACACGGTCAAGATCGGCGGTGACATCCGGCAGTATTCCGGAACCATGCCAGCGTCCGATGTCACTCCGCGCGAAGTGGGCGAAATGGTTGTCGACGGGATCGAGCGCAATGCCTCGCACATCATCACCCACAAGCAGGTTCTGCCCGGCGTCGAGGAGCGTTTTGCCGCAATCCGCGAGGCCTGCGAATACAGGCTGGTGCATTGACCGAACCGCGCCGCAACCGGGGCTTCGACGAGACCCATCGCGAGATGATCGCCACCGCCGTGAGGCTGATTGCCACAAGCGGGGTCGAGGCGCTGTCGATCGCAGCGCTGGCGCGCGCGATGGGGATCAACCGCACGACAGTCTATTACCACTTTGATACCCGTGAGGCGCTGATCAGCGCGGTGAAGGACTATGCTGCCGGCGAGCTCGCGCGGGGCATGGACGTGGGCGACAGTGCGCATGACCGGATCGGCCACATCAGCCATTTCGTGCTGGAGAACCCCGAGCTGATCAAACTGTGGATCGAGGACTTTGTCACCGGCAAGGACATCCGCAAGAGCTACAGCCGCTGGGATGAGCTGGTGAGCGCCATGGCTGCGCGCTTTGCCGCCAGCGGCGAGGACATCGACGCCGAGGTCTATTGCGTGATGCTGCTCTCCGCCTCGATCATCGGCGCGCGCGTGTTTGCAAATAGCGTCGATCCGGGGGCGAAAGTGGCCGATGTCGCCGCCCGGTTCCTGCGCGAGGAGCAACGCACACTGCGCCGCGACGGGTTAGCCTGAAGGGCCAAAGCGGTTGCATCTGCGCTGGCTTAGGGCATGCTCCGCACCAAAGGCGGCAGGCCGATTGGGGAGAGAATGATGCCGCAAGGCTTTGCAGTTGGCTGGCGACAGGTCGGCGTCTGCTTTATGCTGATGTCGGCGGCGGGGATGATCGCCTCGACCTATTCGCTTGTCGCGGTGCCGCTGGCGAAGGAGTTTCAGCTCAGCCGGGCGATGGTGATGACGACCATGTCTGTGCTTTCGGCGACTTGCGCGGTGCTTTCGCCCTTGCTTGGCAATCTTATGGACCGGGTGTCCGTGCGCAAGCTGATGGTGCTGGGCGGGCTGTGCCTCGGCGCGGGCTATGCGGCGATTTCGCTGGCGACTTCTTTTGTCCAGGTCCTAGTGATTTTCGCGGTGCTGGTTGCGCCGGCCAATGTGCTGCTGGGGCCTGTGGCCGCAACCGTGCTGCTCTCGCGCTGGTTCGCGCTGCGGCGAGGCCGCGCGGTGGGGCTGGCAATTGCCGGGGTTGCGGCTGGCGGCGTGGTCTTCCCGATGATCATCCAGGGCCTGCTGAATGCCCACCAATGGCGCGAGGCCCTGCAACTGTTGGGATTGGTGCTCGTGGTCTGGACTGTTCCGGCGGCATTTCTCGCGGTCGATCGCCCGCAGGACCGCGGTCTGCATCCCGATGGCGCCGCCGAGCCGCCCCTCCAAATCCGCGAGGAGACCGAGCGGGCACCGGTGACAGTCGCTGAATTGCTCACCGATCCGGCCTTCTGGCTGATCGCCGGCACCGTCGCCATCGTCACTTCGGGAATGAAAGGCATGGTCACCAATCTTGCCCCGCTGGCGCTCGACAACGGCGTCAACGCGACCCAGGCGGCAACGCTGATCTCGATCTATGCCGGCTGCGGCCTGATTGCCAAGTTCGCCTTTGCCGCGCTGTCGGACCGACTGGGCCCGCGCATCCTGATGTTTGCCGCGCTGGGCGGCTTCGCAGCGGGAATGGCGCTGCTGACGCTCGCCAAGGGCGGCTATGGCGCGATTGCGCTGGGGGTTGGCGTAATCGGCCTGCTGGGCGGGATGATGGTGCCGATCGAGAGCTTTCTCGCGCCGCGCGTGTTCGGCCAGCGGGCGGTGGGCAAGGCGATGGGACTGCTCTCGGGCGTCATCCTCGTCGCGCTGCTATGCACCCCGCCGCTGTTCGGGCTGATCTTCGATCTCACCGGCAGCTATACCGGGATCTTCTGGACTTTCTGCGGGCTGGCGCTGCTGGCGCTGCTGTGGGTCCCGTTCATGCGGCTCAAGCCGCGCGACGTTCCCGCAGCGCAGCTGCAGCCAGCCGAATAGGGGATTACTGCGCGCGTGGTGCGCGGCGGCCCGAGAAGATCGATGGCGCGCGGCGTTTGGGCGGCGCTGGTGGCAATGCGCTGGCCGGCTGATAGACGACGCCGCTCGCCGCAGCCTCGGCCTGCTGCTGGGCGATTTCCGCCGCCTCGGCCTCGTTCTTGCCGACCGCACCGGCAGGATAATACTGCAAGGCCCGCGCGCCGACGATCACTTCGCCGCGCTTGGGCGCCCGGCCCGAGAAGATTGCCGGGGCATCGGTCTGCGGCGGCACGATTTCCAGCACGCAGTCGTTGCGC
>JANLSP010000375.1:0-3174 GCA_031362485.1 Novosphingobium sp. | reverse complement strand
CCGACGGCGCGGCTGCTGGGCACCGATGCAACTCTAAGTGAGCCGCGCGGGCTGCCGGTGTTCTTGGCGGTGAGCGCCGTGCTCGGCCTGCTGGTTACGCCACTGACCAACAGTCTGACGCGAATCGGCGAACGCGAGGCGGATGAATATTCATTGGAAATCGTTGGCGAACCCGACGCATTGGCCAGATTTCTGGTGAAAACCGCCGAGTATCGCTACCCGCGCCCGGCGGTCTGGCAGGAGGTTCTGTTCTACACTCATCCCTCGGTCGAAAGGCGGGTGCTCAGGGCAATGGAGTGGAAGGCGGCGCAGCCCGCAGCGGAACCGATCATGGCGCCGCCAAAACCGTGAAACGCGACGCAATCTTCGAATTCTTCCGCCGCCTCGCCGAGCTTAACCCCTCGCCCGAGACCGAGCTTGAGTTCGGCAATACCTACCAGCTGCTCGTGGCAGTGGTGCTCTCGGCGCAGGCAACTGATGTGGGCGTCAACAAGGCGACGCGCGCGCTGTTTCGCGAAGTGAAGACGCCGCAGCAAATGGTGGCGCTGGGCGAGGATGGGCTAAAGGCACACATCAAGACCATCGGCCTGTTCAATTCCAAGGCGAAGCACGTCATCGCGCTGTCCGAAATCCTCGTGCGTGATTTCGGCGGAGAAGTTCCCGCGGATCGCGATGTCTTGACCACGCTGCCCGGCGTCGGGCGCAAGACGGCCAATGTCGTGATGAACTGCGCTTTCGGAGCCGAGACCTTCGCAGTCGACACTCACATTTTCCGGGTGGGCAACCGCACCGGCATGGCCAGGGGCAAGACGCCGCTGGCGGTTGAAAAGCAGCTCGAGAAGAAAGTGCCCCAGCCCTTCCGGGTGGGCGCGCATCACTGGTTGATCCTGCATGGCCGCTATGTCTGCAAGGCGCGGCGCCCCGAATGCTGGCGCTGCCCGGTGATTGAATTGTGCGGCTTCAAGCCAAAGATCGAGGCTCCCGCGCGCAATTAGGACTTAGCTGAAATTCTCGGGATCCAGGTCCAGCCCCGCTCTGCCACCTGCCGCCGTATGCGCGGGGGCATGCGGATGTTCGACGAATTCGGGCTCGACTTCCTCGAGCATGCCTTCCCACTTGGTGATGACAGAGGTGGCAACCGCATTGCCCACCACATTCGTCGCAGTGCGCCCCATGTCGAGGAACTGGTCGATCGCCAGAATGATCGCGACGCCTTCAACCGGCAGGCCGAACATCGCAAGTGTGCCGGTGATCACCACCAGGCTGGCGCGCGGCACGGCAGCAATGCCCTTCGAGCTGATCATCAGGGTCAGCAGGATCATGATCTGGGTGCCGATGGGCAAGTCGATGCCGTATGCCTGCGCGATGAACAGCGTTGCAAAGCTCATGTACATCATCGAGCCATCGAGATTGAAGCTGTAACCCAGCGGCAGGATGAAACCGGAAATGCGGCGCGGCACGCCGAAACGGTCGAGCTGCTCGAACAGTCGGGGCAGCGCCGCCTCGCTGCTGGCCGTCGAAAAGGCAATCATCAGCGGCTGGCGGATATAGCGGATCAGTGTCCAAATCCGCCGCCGCAAGAACACCGCGCCGATTGACAGCAGGATCACCCACAGCAGCATCAGACTGAGGTAGAACTCGACCAGCAGCTCCAGATAGGTTTTCAGGATATCGAGACCGCTCGCTGCCACGACATTGGCAAGTGCTGCAAATACTGCGACCGGCGCATAGCGCATAACGTAACCGGTGATCTGCAGCATCATCTCGGCCAGCGCATCGGCCGCGCGCACTAGCGGCGCGCCTTTCTCGCCAATCGCCGAAAGCGCGACGCCGGCAAAGATCGAGAAGACCAGGATCTGGAGGATATTGTTGGTCGCCATGGCCTCGATGGCGTTCTTGGGAAAAACCGAGAGCAGGAATTCGGTCGCTTTCAGTTCCTTGACCTCGCCCACCGCCTTGGCCGCCGCCGCCGCATCGGGGATCGGCGCGCCGAGGCCCGGCTGGAACAGGTTGACCATGATCAGCCCGAGGCCGATCGAGATCAGGCTGGCGGTGAGAAACCAGATGATCGAGCGCAAACCGATCCGCCCCAGCGCCGTGCTGTCCCCCATCTGGGCAATGCCGACGACAATCGTGGAAAGCACCAGCGGCGCGACCAGCATCTTGATCAGATTGAGGAAAATGTCGGACAGCAGCTTGAACCAAGGCGCGATACTGGCCTTGATGGTCTCCGCATCGACGAGGAAGTGCAGCACCTGGCCGACAACCACCCCCAGCACCATGCCAATAAGGATATAGAGCGTCAGCCGGCGATCCATGGCATTTCCCCCGTTCCGGCCCTTCAGCCCTTGAGCGCCGCTTCGGCAATGCGGGTGTAGATCCGCGCCAGCACCGGCAGGTCGGCAATCGCCACCGCCTCGTCGCGCTTGTGCATGGTCGCATTGTTCAGCCCGAATTCGATCACCGGGCAAATCGCGCGCAGAAAGCGTGCATCTGATGTGCCGCCGGTGGTGGAGGCATCGGGGGTAATCCCGGTCTCGGCCTCGATCGCGCCGCGCACGAGATCGGAAAAGGCGCCCGGAGGCGTAAGAAACGCCTCGCCCGAGACAATGCTACGCGAAGTGCCGCCATGGCGCGCGGCAATTTCGGCCACCATTGCAGTCAGGGTTTCTCCGGTATGCAGGTCGTTGAAGCGGATCGAAATCCGCGCCGCAGCCTTGGGCGGGATCACGTTGGTGGCGGGATTGCCAATGGATATGTCGGTAATCTCGAGGTTGCTGGGCTGGAACCAGTCAGTCCCCTCATCGAGCACCAGGGCGTCAAGCTCGGCAAGCAGCGCCACCAGGCGCGGCGCGGGATTATCGGCAAGGTGCGGATAGGCAACGTGGCCTTCCGCGCCTGGAACCTCCAGCCAGAAATTGGCCGAACCGCGCCGGCCGATCTTCATCATGTCGCCCAGACGGCTTGCCGAAGTCGGCTCACCAACAAGGCACAAGTCGGGGATCTGGCCAGTGCTGCGCATATGGTCGATTAGCGCAAGTGTGCCGTATTTCGCCGGGCCTTCCTCGTCGCCGGTGATGATCAGGCTGATCGTGCCGGCCTCCTGCGGAACCGCGGCGACAGCGGCGACCATGGCGGCAATCGCACCCTTCATGTCGACCGCGCCGCGCCCAT
>JANLSP010000330.1:0-3776 GCA_031362485.1 Novosphingobium sp. | reverse complement strand
TCGGCCAAGTGGCTGGGCTACCTCTCCTCGACCGGCGTCTATGGCGATTCGCGCGGGGCCTGGGTGGACGAGACAGCTCCCACAGGCGGCGGCCGCCGCATAGCGCGCGCCGATAGTGATGCGCGATGGCTGGCGCGAGGCGCGCGGGTGTTTCGCTTGCCCGGCATTTATGGGCCGGGTCGCTCTGCACTGGACCGGGTGCGCGAGGGCAAAGCGCACCGGATCGCAATCCCGGATCAGGTATTCAGCCGTGTCCATGTTGATGACATTGCCAGCGGGGTGATGTCCGCTCTCGGTGCCCCGCCAGGTGCCTACAACCTCGCCGACGATCTGCCGTGCAGCCAGAATGCAGTGATCGAGGAAGCCTCCCGTCTGTCCGGAATGCCGCCCCCCCCGATGCAGTCACTCGAGGAAGCCGGCCTGTCGCCCATGGCACGGGGTTTCTATTCCGAGAATCGCCGCGTGGCGAACGGCAAGGCAAAGCGCGTGCTCGGCTGGCAGCTGCGCTATCCCAGTTTCCGCGAAGGTCTGCGCGCGCTGGTCAGTGCAACCAGCAGCCCGGCCAGCGCCAGCGCCGAACCGGCGATTGCCAGTCCGGTCCAGCGATAGCCTTCGAGCAGCGTCGAGAGCAGCATCGCGAGCACAACCACGACGACCGAATTGTAGGCCGCGCGGCCCGCGCCAATATCGCGCACCAGCTTGAAATAGAGCGGGAAAGTGACAACCGAACCCGCCAGCGCCAGATAGGTCGCGCCCACCCAATAAAGCGGATCGCGCGGCAACACTGGCGGGCCATGCAACGCCCAAGCGAGCGCACCATCGATCAGCGTCCCATAGACCATCGACCATGCCAGAAGGCTGGCCATCGGCACCGAACGGCCAGTTTCATTGGCCTGCACGACATTGGCTACTGCTGCCGCCAGGAGTCCACCGGTCGCCAACGCGACCCCGAGCCAGACGTTGCCGCCTGCAGGTGCCATACGCGCTTCGTTGAACAGCAGCAGGACCATACCGGCAATCGCGAGCGCGCTGCCACAGGCAAACCGCGCCGAAATCCGCTGGCCCAGCAGCAGCCAGCCGAGCGCAGCGTTGGGCACCAGCAGCAGTCCAACCAGCAGCGCGACGATTCCCGACGTAACGTACCGCTCGGCTTCATAGACAAACAGGTAGTTCCCGCAAAATTGGGTCAGCCCGATCAGCATGGCGAGCCGGTGTGCCTTGGCCCCCATGGCCAGTCGGTTGCCCATTGCAACTGCGACAATGGCCATCGCTGGGGTGGCGATCAAGAAACGATAGGTGACCGACCACGTCGCCGGAACATCGCCGATCTGGGTGGTGATCGTCCACCAGGTCGACCCCCAGATCAGTGCGGTCAGGGCAAATGGTATAGCAATTTCGGGGCGTAGCAGCGACGGCGCGGTTGGTGGGCTCACAGGCCGGCGATCGCGCGGACGAGGGCTGCGACATGCGAAGCATCGCTGTTCCACGAGGCGACTATGCGCGCGGCGTCTTCGCCCCAATCGTAAAAGCCGAAGCCCTGAGCACGCAGCGCGGCGCGTTCGGCGGGGGTGGCGGCGATGAACAACTGGTTGGACTCGGCCGGATGCAGCAGGCGATCGTGCGCGGCAGCAGCCAGTTCCTGAGCGGCGGCGTTGGCGTGTCGGGCATTGGCCAGCCACAGGTCGCCCTCAAGCAGCGCCAGCAATTGCGCCGCCATGAAGCGGCCCTTCGATTGCAAATGCCCCGCCCGCTTGCGGCGCAGGCGGACAATATCGGCAAGGTCCGGATCAAACAGCACCAGCGCCTCGGCCCCCATGCCGCCGTTCTTGACCATGCCGAAGGCCAGAGTATCAACCCCGGCGGCGCAGCTCATCGCTGTGGCTGTGCATCCCCGGAAGGCCACCGCATTGGCGAAACGCGCTCCGTCCATGTGCAGTTTCAGGCCGCGCGCGCGGCACAGCGCGCCGATCGCCTCCACTTCAGTCGGAGTATAGCTGAGGCCATATTCGCTCGACTGGGTGATCGAAACGGCTTGCGGCTGGACGTAGTGGACCCCCTGATCGAGCCCATCCAGCAAGGCGGTGATCGCCAGCGGCGACAGCTGTCCGCCCTCACCGTCCGCCAGCAGCAGTTTCGCACCGTGGGTATAGAAGGCTGGTGCGCCGCCCTCGCTGGTTTCGATATGCGCCTCGCGGTGGCATATCACCGCGCCATGCGGGGGCACCAGCGCGGCGAGCGCGAGGCCGTTGGCTGCCGTCCCACTCGAGACCCACAATGCGGCGCAAGCCTGGCCGAACAGGGCAGAGCAGGCTTCGTCGAGACGCGCGCTGAGTGCATCGCTGTCATAGGGTGCATCGGCCTCGTCGGCGGCGCGCATCGCCGCCCAGACCCTTGGGTGCACAGAAGCGGCATTGTCGGAGAGGAATTGCATCGCCATATCCTTGGCAAAGGAGTGCCGGAATGGAAAGCGTAACGATCAGCCGCCACGAAAAAGGTGATCAAGGCGAGTATCATGCCCATGTGCCTGGCAGCAGCGTACTCGGCCGGCTGACCTGGGTCACCCGCAATGGTTCGCGGGTCGCCGAACACACGCTGGTTCCTTCAGAGATCGCAGGGCGCGGGGTTGCCGGCAAACTGGTTGAGGCGCTTCTTGCCGACGCGCGCGAACAGGGCTTCCGCGTAGTGCCGGAGTGTTCCTATGTCGCCGCGGCCTTCGCCAAACATCCCGAATGGGCAGAATTGCAGGCGTAATTCGGGCATTCTGCAAGCTGGCTAGACTTGGTTCGGAAGTTTAACTATTTGGCAGCAGCAACCTGCCCTGCTGAAGAAGAGCCCTGCCCGTGTTTGATTCTCTGCTGACCCGCTTCAACCCGCTTGAACTCTGGCTTGGGGCCTTTCTGATCGCAGGCCTGATCGCCGGAATTACTTCGGGCTGGTTCAGGGCGCGCAAGATTCAGCCCAAAGGATTCCGTTTGAAACAATTCGGTTTCGAAGCGATGGTCGCGGTAGTCAGCGTGGCCTTTTCGGGCGTGATCATCGGTGGGGCTCAGGGCTGGCTAAAGGCCAATGGTTATATCGCTTTCCAGCAGGGACCGGCCGCATGGTATGTCGTCCCGTTCGAATATGCGCTCTATTTCATCACATTCGACACCTGGTTCTACTGGCTGCATCGCTGGATGCATAATGAGCCTTTCTACAAATGGATCCACAAGCTGCACCACCGCTCGACCTCGCCCAACCTGCTAACCACACTGTCGGTCCATCCCTTCGAATCGTTCATCAACGGCGGCTGGATGGTAATCTTCGTCACGCTTTATGACGTGCACCCCGCCTCGATGGCCATCATCGGCGCGACCAACATCGTCATGGGGCTCTATGTCCACTCAGGCTATGAATTCTTCCCGCGGTGGTGGAACAAGTCATGGGCAACGAAGTGGTTCATTACTGCGACTTTCCACGATCAGCATCACAAGTATTTCACCGCCAATTTCGGCGGCTACACCACTGTGTGGGACCGGATTTGCGGCACGATGCGGCCCAAGTTCGAGAGCGATTTCGTCAAGATAAAGGACCGCGCGCGCGATTGGCGCAAAGCCCCGGATGAAGCTTTACCCAGCGAAGCCTGACGCGAGAAAGCGCTCGGCCAGCCCGGCGAGGTATGCCGCACCGCTTGGCAGCACGGCCTCGTCGATCATCATCCGCGTCGAATGGATGCCGCAGCAGCTGGCCCAGTTGTCCCCTTCGGGCGCCATGCCGATGAAGAACATCGCGCCGGG
>JANLSP010000320.1:0-11399 GCA_031362485.1 Novosphingobium sp. | reverse complement strand
CGGACTGATCGAATTCCCCTGCGAAGAGGCTTTCGGAATGATCTTCGCCGTGCTGACGCCGGGCGCGCCGCTCGACGTCCAATCATTCCTCGGAGATGGAGTGGACCACATCGCGGGCTGGCATTTCGAGCGCAATGATTTCGTCGGCGAGCGCAACCTGCCGACCTCGGCCAACTGGAAACTTGCACTAGATACCTATGGCGAAAACTACCACTTTCATGTCCTGCATGGGCGCGACTTCAACTACAAGGTGGTCAACTGCGCCCATCAGTGGCGCTGGGGTGCCAATGGTGACCACTGGACCCTGGCCTGGCCAAGCTTGGGTCTTGAGGAATTCCGCACCCGCCCGGAAGCGGACTGGGGCGATATCCATGCCCATTTCTCCATGGCGCACTTCATCTTTCCCAACACATTCATCGCCATGTACCCCGAGACCTGCACCGTGTTTCAGCTCTATCCCGGCGCTTCGGTGCACGAGCAGATCACGCGGTTCAAGCTTTTCGGCCGCCTGCCCGATGCCAGCGAACAAGAGCGCGCCGTGATTGCCCAACGACTCGATCTGTTCGCGCGCGTGGTTGAAACCGAAGACTATGTGATGTGCGCCGGCGCATCAGACAATCTGCGCACCGGCTTGCTCAAGGAGCTCAATTTCGGCCGGAGCGAAGTGGCGATTGGCTGGACGCACGAAGCCATGGACCGGATACTCGGCCTCGGCTGATACCCAGCCGCCGGTTGCTGCGCGATCAACCTCAAAATCGGCCTTGCAGGTTCCGCTGCCAGACATGACCTATCATCGGCCGCTCAAGCCATGGCAAGTTCGACCAGATTGCTGGGGGTGAAGGCGTCTTCAGGAACGGTCCACGGCCCGCGATGGCAAGCGTCCAGCGCTTTGGCGAGCATCGGATTGGTCCGCATCCGCTTGAACAGCGTCTTGCGCCGCTGGGCGCGTTCGGTTTGGCCGTGTGCCATGATAAGGTCCGTCAGCGCGCTGGCATAGCGCAAACGGCGCATCCGCTCGCTCCGTTCTTCGGCATAGCTGCGCGCGAGCCCGGCGGTCCAGGCTCCGCTTGCCCCAAGGAACAGGTCGGTGATGATCCGCGCGTCGCACAGTGCGATGGCCAGCCCCTGTCCGGTTACCGGATTGCTCCACCCGGCAGTGTCACCCATCAGCACCACGTTTTCGGCATAAGGCTGTCCGGTCCAACTGTCGTTGGTAATGAAGGAACTGCATGGTCCCGCCGGCCTGGATTGGGATAGCTCCTTGCCGAAGGGCAGACCTTCGACGTTCAGGCAGTCCAGCATCCGCTGTTCTTTGCCCGGGCCGGTGAAACGGACGGGATTGTCGACGGTGCGGGTGATGTACAGCCGGGACAGGTTGTCGCCGCGCGGCATGATGTAGATCAGGTTCTCACCAAAAACGCTTTGCGTCGTTTCTGCGCGATCCCAGATCCCGCCATCGTCGATCAGCATCCCGGCAAGACAGGCGCGTGGGCCAGACGTGTAGAGATTGATGCCAAGAGCCTTGCGAATCCGCGAATTCTTGCCATCCGATACCAGAACCAGGTTCGCGGTCAGCCGATGGTTTGATTCTTCATGCGCAAAGCCGACCGTCGGGCGATCGCCAGGTTTAACCTCGACCTGGCTGACGCCGCGCAGCAATGTTGCCCCGGCTTGCACAGCTTCCATCGCCAGTTTTTCGCGCATTTCCACGTGTCCTGCGCAAAACAGGCCTGGCACACCCTCAACGATGCCAGACATGTCGCTAGGTCTGGTCTTGGCGAGATCCAGAGGCAGTGTCTCGTCGTAACCCATCAAGCGGGTGACAAATGAAGCACCGGGTGTGGTATCCAGACTGTCCGCGATGCCCATGGCGCGCGTCTGTTCGTAGCCCCAATGGACCAGGCATTCGCCGCGAACCCGGTCGAGATACGCGGTTTCCTTCTCCAGAACCGTGACGGCGAAGCCGGAGCGCGCCAGGCGTATGGCCGCAGCACACCCGGCGATGCCGCCGCCAACGATGATGACATCCACTTGCGCGGTCATGGTGGTCCCGGCCGTTCCTTGCGGCCAGCGCCGCTAGCGCCTGCCCTCGAGCAGACCTTTCAGATTGCTGCTCATCACCATCTTCACTTCCTCGGGCGTGAATCGCTCCAGTTCCTCAAGGAAGTCTAAAGGCTTGCCGAGGCCTTCGGCATGCGGCCAGTCGCTACCGAACAGGATGTGGCTGACGTCGACATCCTCGCGCAGTTGCATGAGGTCTTCTTCGTAATAGGGCGCGATGTAGACCTTTTCGCGGAAGGTCTCGACCGGATCGCGCACGAAACCCTGCGGCATCTGGCCATATGCCCGTTTGAACATCTTGATCAGATGCGGCACCCAGATCGAGCCGTTTTCAGCGGATAGCCAGCGGATATCCGGATGCCGGTCCATCACCCCGTGCGCAATCAGCGCCGCGATCATGTCGGCAATCGCGCGGCCCTGGAGATCAATGCACGCCTTCAGCGGGTCGGTCCGGTCGAAGGCCAGCGCTTCGGCCCCGGGCTTGCCCCAGGCGCGGTAAATTCCGTCATATCCGCTGTCGGACACATGGAGCATGACGAAAATGCCGCTCTCGTTGACCTTTGCCCAAAAGCGGTCGAACTCGGCAGCCCCGGGCGAGCGGGTGCCGAACAGGCCGGGCACTGCCGCCGGGCGGATCGCCAGCAAGCGGCAGCCGCGTGTCAGCAGCCAGTCAAGCTCCTGGCAGGCGAGATCGACATCGGCGAGGCTGACATAGCCCACCGGAAACAGGCGGTCCTGATAGTGGAAGGTCCATTCATCATGCACCCAGGCATTGAGCGAATGGATCACGGCCGCCATGGCCTTGAGATCATATCCCATCCGCTCCTCGATCGTCGAAGCCAATGTGGGGATGATCAGCTGGGCATGGATGTTCTGCTTGTCGAGCAGGGCAAGACGCTTGGCCGGGTCGCTGAATTCGGGCTGATAGCGCAGCGCGGGACCAGTCATCTCGCGCAGGGAAAGCCCTTCGTGATTGTTGGCACGGTACCATTTTTCGTGGCTGCCCGGCGCAGCGACCACGGCGAACGTGGGATTGGGAATATAGTCGCTGATATGGCCGCCGATCGCTAGTTTGGTGCGCCCTTCGATCTGAACGTACTGAAAATCCTTATGGTATGCACGCGGCAGATGACGGCGAAAGGTATCTTCTGTCTCGTAGATGTGGCCGTCCGCGTCATAGATCGGATAGGGGAGTGTCCGCGTTTCCTGCGCGATCTCCATCATTTCAACTACAGCCATTATACTCTCCAGATCTGGTCAATAAACGAACCCGAAGGGCTCAGGACATGCTTGCCATCCGGCGCGATCGCAGGATGGCCTGAAGCATCGGATCTCCAATCGCTTCATCAACTGCCACTTCATTCGGTTCGCGCTTGCCGAGCCGCGCGCCAATACAGCCGATCACAATGCCGGCAAGTTCTGCCTCGCGCGCGCGCATCACTTCGCTGATTCCACCAATCCCAACGACGAGCGCAGGGCTGCCTTGCGGCCCCGGCAAGGGCGCTGCGATCATTCCGCCGCCGCGTGTCACCATATCGCAGGAGAAGGCATATCTAGCGCCGCGCGCATGTTCGACATGCTGCATGACCTCGGCGAGCTTGATGTGGGGTTTGCCTTCATCGGCATCAGCATTGACCCGCATCACGATCCGCCGGATCTCATGATCGCTCAGCGTGCTGAGCATGGCAAAACCGGTGCCCGATGCGGCCAGCGGCCGGGTGGTCCCCAATGTCACGTGCAGCCGGGCGGCACTGGTCGCCTGGATGACATGGATATATTGCATATAATAGCCGTTGCGCATCGCCAGGATGATGGTGTCGCCGGTCAGCTCGCTCAGTTCTTTCATCAGGGAAATCACCGAACCTTCCGAGATGAAGTCGGAATTGACCCAGCTGCCGAGCAGCGCAACCCGGTGCGAGGTGACATAGGTTCGCTTGAAGCGATCGTAATCGAGGTAACCCAGCGAGACGAGGCTGCGCAGCAACGCCGAAGTCGAGCTTTGCGGATAGCCGAGCGTATCGGCCACTTCCATCACCGTCGCAGGCTGCTGGACATCGTCGAAATATTCGAGGATTTCGAGCACCCGCCCGGCCGATTTCACCGTCTTCTGCTCCAGCGGCAGGGGTTCGCGAATTCTGGGACGCTGCGGTATTGATCGACTCTGCATGGGCTGTCTCCGAGCCTGGCTGATCATTGGTCGATAGCAGCAATATCGGGTTTTCAAATCTCATATGTGATCCATTAAGCGATATTTGCCGCGATCGGCATCACATTGATGATTCGTGATGGCTCCGCCTTGGTTGCACATTGCCACTCAAACGCATCCGTCGCAGCGCCCATGTGATGCCTGCAAGCTTCCCGTTGCACTGGCTAGGGCCCCGTCACATAAAGAGGCAATGCAGGTTCGCTTTCCAAAATGGGACTTTTCAGGTCTTCGCGCGCATTGGGCGCCGCACCACGAATTCGCGCAGATTTACAATGCCGCCTCGGTGGTCCCAGCCTATGTCGAGCCATACCTGCTCAAGGTCATGCGGCTGGCGAAGGAGCGGGTTGATCCGGCGAACACCGGGCTGCACGAAAGGCTCGACATCTTCATCAAGCAGGAGATGCAGCACTGCAAGCTGCACCTTGCGTTCAACAAGGCGATCCGCGCGGATGGATATGAGGGGATGCTGGCGCTCGAAAAGGACTACGAGGCCGATTACGATCGTTACCTCAAAACCAAATCGCTGCGCTTCAACCTCGCTTATTCCGAGGGATTCGAGGCGATGAGCGCAATCGCGGTGACCAACTTCTTTGAGGAGTTCGACGATTTCTTCGAAGGCGCTGACCCCCGCGCCGTGGCGATCTGGAAATGGCATCTGGCCGAGGAATACGAGCACCGCGAAGTCGCCCATGAAGTCTATCACGAACTCTACGGCAAGAACCGGCTATTTGCCTGGGCCTACCGGCTGTATGGCTTCTATTGCGCGATAACCCACATCCGCAAGCACACGGGCCGCATTGCCGCATTCCTGCTTTCGGTTGACCGCAAAAACATGTCCGAGGTCGAACTTGCAGCGTCGATCGAGCGCGAAAAGGCTGTCGCTGCGGCAACTTCGAAGCGCGCGCGCGAGCATCTCAAAGCCATCGTCTCGTACAATTATGATCCAGCGAGCCGCCCTGCCCCGCGCGGTGTTCGGGCGCTGCTCGATCAGATGTCTGCCGAGATGGCCCGCGCTGCATGAGCGACACGCCGCTGAAGGTGGAGCGCGAGGGCGCGGTTGCGTTGCTGACGCTCAACGCACCCGAACGCCGCAACGGCATTGTCCCATCGCTGATTGAGGCCATGCTTGCCGCGGTTGCCGACATCAACGCCGATCCGGCAATCAACTGCGCGATCCTGACCGGGGCCGACCCGGCCTTTTGTGCCGGCGGCAACCTCAAGGGCATGTATGCCCGCGAAGGCGTCTATGGCGCCGGGGCGGACGAGCGCAAAAGCTTCTACATGGACGGCATCCAGAGGCTGACGCTGGCGATGACCAGTATCGAAGTCCCGGTCATCGCCGCGGTCAATGGCCCGGCGATCGGCGCCGGGCTCGATTTTGTCATGATGTGCCCGATCCGGATTGCTTCAGAGCGCGCCAGTTTTGCCGAGAGCTTCATCAAGCTCGGCATGGTCTCTGGCGATGGCGGCGCCTGGTTGCTGCCGCGCGGCATCGGCGATGCGGCGGCTGCGGAAATGACGCTGACCGGCGATATGGTTGACGCGGAGGCAGCTCGCGCGCTCGGCATTGTCTCGCGCATCGTTCCCCACGCAGATCTGCTGCAAGCCGCCCGCGACATTGCGCAGCGCATCGTGCGCCATCCGCCGCAAGCGATCCGGCAGAACCTCAGGCTACTGCGCGAATCGCGCAGTCTTGAACTCGCCGAGGCGCTCGACCTTGCCTCGACAATGCAATCGCAAATCCAGCTGACCGCCGATCATTATGAGGCAGTCGCTGCGGCAGTCGAGAAACGCCCGCCGGTGTTCACCGGAAAATGACCATCGCCGCGCTTGCCCTCGACCTGCCCGAGTTGACGCCTGCTGCCGAGGCCTTGCGAGCGGATATCCGTGCCTGGATTGCCGGGGAACGCGCTGCGGGCCGACTGCACCCGCCCAGGCAGGTTTATATGGACTGGTGCGAGGACACCACCCGTCGCATTGCCGCCAAGGGCTGGATCGGCATGACCTGGCCAAAGGAATACGGCGGCGGCGGGCGCACCGCGCTGGAACGCTATGTGATGAATGAGGAACTACTCGCAGCCGCCGTGCCGGTACGCGCGCACTGGTCTGCTGACCGGCAGCAAGGGCCGATCATCCTCAAGTTTGGCAGCGAGGAACAGAAGCGCAAATACATCCCCGGCATCATCGCCGGCGAGACCTATTTCTGCATCGGCCTTTCCGAGCCTGAGGCCGGATCCGATCTCGCCGCGCTCAAGACGCGCGCCACGCGCGTGGACGGCGGCTGGCGGGTCAATGGCCGCAAGATCTGGACTTCCAACGCCCACCGCGCTCATTTCATGGTGGCGCTGGTTCGCACTGCTCCTGCCGGGGAAGCCCGCCACGCCGGGATGAGCCAGCTGATCATCGATCTGAAGTCTCCCGGCATCACCGTCTCGCCAATCCTCGCCATGACCGGCGAACACGATTTCAACGAAGTGCTGCTCGAAGATGTTTTTGTGCCCGACGATTGCCTGATCGGCGAGGAAGGCAATGGCTGGTTCCAGGGGTCGACCGAGCTGGCCTATGAGCGATCCGGCCCGGAACGCTGGCTGACCAGTTTCTGCCTGATCAGCGAGTTGGTCGGGGTTCTGGGAGAGGACGCGCGGGAATCAACACTTGAGGCGCTCGGCGGGCTGATTGCCCAGCTGCTGACCCTGCGGCAGCTCTCGCTCTCGGTTGCCAGCATGATCGAGCGCGGGCTTTCGCCCAATGCCGAAGCGGCAGTGGTCAAGGATCTTGGCACCAAGTTCGAGCAGGAATCGGTCCGCGTGGTGCGCGATGTGGTCAGCGCGGAAAGGCTGTCCGATCCCGCCTTGCTGGCCCTGCTTGCCAATGCCCAGCTTTCGGCACCGTCCTTCACGATCCGGGGCGGCGCCAATGAAATCCTGCGTGGCGTTATCGCGCGCGCAATCGGTTTGCGCTGATGAGCATCTTTGCCGAAACCGTTGATCGCATCCTTGCCGATCACGTCACCCCGGCGCTGATCGAGGCGGCAGATCGCGGCGAAGCGCCCGCAGCCCTGATGGCGGCGCTGGACGAAAACGGCCTGTTCGATTTGCTGGTTCCCGAAGAACGGGGCGGCATCGGCGCCAGCATTGCCGATGCGGTCGCTTGTATGCGCAGCGCCGGCAGCGCTGCTGCCCCGGGCCCCATCCTTGAGCAGATCATCGAGCGCGCCGGGTTTCAGGGCGAAGCCGCCTTGCAGACCGCTGCATTGCTCAACGCAGCGCGGATCAGCGGCGCCATCCGCTGGATTTTCGAGCGTACCGCCACTTACGCCACTGAACGCGTCCAGTTCGGCAAGCCGCTGGGCAAGCAGCAGGCCGTCCAGCAAATGCTCGCACTGCTGGCGGACCATACGCTGGCCGCTGCCGCGATCACCGATGCCGCCGCAGCCGATCCTTCCCCTCGCCTGATTGCCGCGACTCGCGCGAGGCTGGGAGAGGCATCGGATTGCGCCATCGAGGTCGGCCATCAAGTGCATGGCGCGATTGGTTTCACGCGGGAATACGCGCTCAACCATCGCACCCGATGCCTCATCGTCTGGCGCGATCAATATGGATCAGTGCTCTATTGGAAAGCGCGATTGGGACGCATGTTCATCGGCGTCGATCGGGACGGCCTTTGGCCGGAAATTACAGGAAACAGGCCATGACAATCGACCAGTCCGCGCTCGATCGCTTTGTGATGGGCATCCGTCCGCCTGTCATCGCGGTCACCACGCACCACGAGGGGCGTGACAATGGCATGATTGTCCTTTCCGGCGCCGCGGGAAGTGTCATTCCCGATGCCATGCGCATGTCGGTCAACATCTGCAAATCCAACTTCACGCATGATCTGGTCGCCGGGTCGGGCATCTTTGCCATGCACATGCTGGCATCGGGTGACGAGGAAGCGCTCGCTTGCAGCGCGGAAATCGTCAGGACGCTGGGCGGTCGCACAGGCCATGACGGCGACAAGATGGCAGGTTTGAACATCGCTCGCGGGGTGACCGGGGCGCCGATCCTGCGCGATGCGCTCAGCGTCGTCGAATGCCGGGTCATCAAGGCCATCGACTGCGACGAGATGACTTTCTTCCTCGGCGATGTGGTAGGCAACGAGAAGCTGGCCCGGGGCCTTCCGCTCAGCGCGGTACAGCTCTGGACTTCCCTGCCGCCCGAATGGATCCACGACTACGAACGCCGCCACACCGAGGGCCTGCAGGCCCAGGCGCGCAAGGCCCGCGGACTCGTTTAGCGGATGAATTGCTTGATGTGATCTTCACCGAAGCCGTTATCCCTGTACCATTCTGCGCAGTAGCCCAGCAAAGTCAGGCAATTGTCGACCGCGATCGGCTTGTCGTTCTCGTCGAGTATGGTCAGTCCGCCGTGCATGACATAAAGCGCGGTCATTGATTCCTTGACTGTGAGCGTGTGATGCTCGCCCGGCGGCTCCCAGATGAAGCTGCCTTTCTCGGCAACCCAGTCATGCTCGGGATAGAACCAGCTGCCCTCCAGGGTATAGCTGAATACCGGCCCGTCGTGGACATGCCGTCCGATCACGCCCGGATTGGGATAGTGCAGGATGTTGACCGTGATCCCGGCCGAAACGTCGAACATCAACGGGCAATAATAATGTCCGGCCGGCCGGCGCACCCACTGGCTGAGGTCCTCTGGTACTTTTACCTGCAAGTCCTTCGGCAGGAAATTGGCTGCCATGCCTTCGGGGCGAAAGTCCTTGATGGGTGCAGTGGCCATTGCGATGCTCCTTTGCGGCCTCGTCTATCACCGCCCGCAGCACCATGCGCAAGCCTGGCAAAATCCATCATGCATGTGTTCGACATCGCGCGCGGGATTTGTAGGGTGACAGCATGAGGATCGAAGGCAGGATCGCGCTGGTCATTGGCGGCACAGGAGGCATTGGCAGCGCCATTTGCGTGACGCTGGGTGACGCCGGCGCCGCGGTCATCGCGACCGCAGTCGATGCCCCGGAGCAAGCCGAAGCCAGGCAGCGGATGCCGGGCGTGAACATCCAGTTGCTCGACATCGCCAACGATGCCGATGTGCAGCGGCTCGCTGCCGAACTGGGCCCGGTGGACATTCTGGTGAACTGCGCCGGGATCACAAGCAGGGGCGAATCCTCGTTCGGCGAGGAAGAATTCCTGCGGGTGGTCGATATCAACCTGCACGGCTCGATGCGCACCGCGCGGGCATTCCGTCCGGCACTCGCCGCGCGCAAGGGTTGCGTCGTCAACATCGCCTCGTTGATGAGCTTCCACGGCAGCGGCACGGCGCCGGGCTATTCCGCTTCCAAGGGCGCAGTCATGCAGCTGACCAAGAGTCTGGCGATTGCCTGGGCGGGCGAAGGCATCCGGGTCAATGCCGTAGCCCCGGGTTTCATCGGCACCCCGATGACCGACAAGCATATAGACCCGGTGTTGCGCGCCAACAGCGAGGCGCGCACGCCGATGGGGCGCTGGGGCCAGCCGCAGGACATTGCCAATGCCGTGCTCTTCCTCGCCTCCGACCGCGCGAGCTTCATCACCGGCGCTATCCTGCCGGTCGATGGCGGCTATCTCGCGGGATGAGCACGCAGCTTTTCTGGCGGATGAGGCGCAAGACCGCGCAGATGGCGGTCGATGATTTCGTGCAGGACGAGGCCGATTTGGCGGACACACTGGCGGCGGGCGAGGTTCGCGTGCGCAACCGCTTCATCTCGCTCGATCCGTATCTCGCGCGGCAGATGCGCGAATGGCGCGGGGTCTCGCCCGAGTGGGCGCAAGGCATAATCCACGGCCGGATTGTCGGCGAAGTGATCGAAAGCAAAAGCGAGGCGCTCTCGCCGGGCGATGCCGTGCTCGCCACGGCGCGCTGGCAGCCGGAGGACATACATGCGGCATCCAACCTCGAAAAAATCCGCCCCGATATCGATCCGCCATCGCTGCGACTGGGCGTGTTTGGCGCATCGGGACTGACCGCCTGGGTCGGCCTGGCGCTCGCGGCACCCAAGGCGGGAGAGACGGTGCTCATCTCGGCCGCGACCGGGCCGGTAGGCAGCGTCGCGGGGCAAGTCGCCAGAGCGCGCGGGCTCAAGGTAATCGGAATTGCCGGCGGCGCAGACAAATGCGCGCTGGCTACCGAGCGCTATGGCTATGCCGCCTGCCTCGATCACAGTCAGGGCGATCTCGCCGCGCAGATCGCGGCAGTGGCTCCCGGCGGCATCGATATTGTCTTCGAGAACACCGGCGGCGCGCCGCTTGATGCGACTCTTTGCAATATGGCGGACCATGGCCGGATCATGCTCTGCGGCCTCGCGGCGCATTACAACAGCCCCTTGCCCTTCACATTTCCGCACTTCGCGGAATTGCTTTACCGCCACATTACCCTGCGGGGTTTCGCGACGGCGCAGCATCCCGATCTGATGGCAGAGGGACTCGAGGAATTGCTGGCGATGAAGGCTGCCGGCACCCTCGATTACACAGAATCGATCACCAATGGCATCGCAAATGCCCCCGCCGCCTATCTCGCAATGCTGGCGGGCAAGGGAACAGGAAAGCGGCTGATCCAATGTTGAAGATGAGCATGAAACCGACTGGCTGGTTCCAGATCGGCTGGAGCGAGGAAGTGCGACCGGGCCAGGCGGTCCCGATGCGCTATTTCGGTCTCGATCTCGTCGCGTTTCGCAGCGAGAGCGGCGTCCTGTCGCTGCTCGACGCGCATTGCCGCCATCTGGGTGCCCATCTCGGCCATGGCGGCAAAGTGCGGGGAGACTGCGTAATCTGCCCCTATCACGGCTGGGCATGGGATGGCGAAGGCCGCAATGCCGACGTACCCTATCAGGACGCACCAACCAAGTCGAAGCTGGGCAAATATCACACGGCCGAAGCCTATGGTATCATCTACATGTGGCACGACCCCGCGGGAGGGCCTCCGCGCCAGGACATGGCACTGGTCGATGTGTTCAACGACTATGAATTCGTTTTGGGCGCTCCAGACGATTACTATCCCTGTTATCCCGACGCCGTGGTCAACAAACCCGACGAGCCGATCCACCCGCAACTGATCCAGGAGAATGCGGCGGATTCCATGCACTTTCGCCATGCCCACGGCGCGCC
>JANLSP010000297.1:0-1651 GCA_031362485.1 Novosphingobium sp. | reverse complement strand
TATCGGCGCGTTTGAGGAAGTGCTGCGCCACATCGCCGCCGATGGCCGGGCGTGGGCGACGACTTCGGGCGAGATTGCCGATGCGTGGAGATTGCAGGGGCGGCAGCCGCGGACATGAGCCTCGATCCCGCCTACTTTGATTATCCCCGCCGCCGCGAGGGCTACGATCACGACCTCTACGCCTACAGCGCGCTGCCGCAGCGTCAGGCCTTGCTCTGGCCCGGCGGAAAGTCTGTTGCGGTATGGTTCTGCGTCAGCCTCGAATGGTTTCCGATTATCCCGGCCGACAAGCCGTTCCGCGCACCCGGCCACATGCAGACCGCCTATCCCGATTATCGCCACTATACCGCGCGTGACTATGGCAACCGGGTCGGTATTTACCGGCTGCTCGATGCCTTCGCGAAGCACGATATCCGCGTTTCGGTGGCGAGCAATGCGGCGATTGCACAGCGCTATCCCGGCCTGATCCGAGACATTGTCGCGGCGGGGCACGAGCTTATCGCCCATACAACTGACATGAACGGCACCATTGCCAGCACGCTGGACGAAAGCGACGAGCGCGCGCTGATCGCCGAAAGCATTATGGCGCTGGAAGCCGCGAGTGGTCAGGCTCCGAAAGGCTGGCTATCGATCGCCCGCTCGCAAAGCTGGAATACCCATAGTTTGCTCAAGGAAGCCGGTATAACCTATTGCTGTGACTGGGTTAATGATGAACTTCCCTGGCGCTTTGGCGCTGAGAATTCGGGGGGTCTGATCAACCTGCCGCTCAACCACGAATTATCCGACCGGCAAATCCTCAATGTCCAGCAGCAAACCATCGACAGCTACGCCGAGCAGATTCTCGATGCGCACGACTGGCTGGCGCGCGAGGCTGCATCAAGCGGCGGCGGACGGATGCTGCCCCTTCACCTCACCCCTTACATCACCGGGCTGCCCTACCGCATGGATGCCTTTGAAGGGCTGCTGGCGGCGCTGGCAGGACGGGATGAAACCTGGTTCGCCAAAGGACATGAAATTATCGAGATATTCGATAGTACATACTGATTTTATAAATTATTTTCTTCATATGTGCCCACACGACCCGAGTCCTCGACCGCGTTTAATGCATCGATCCTATTGCAATATATCCGCCAGTGGCTAGTGCAAGCGATCGCTACCGCACCGCAGTTTCAGCCCCGGCGATAATCGTCGCGAGGTTGCACTGACCCGGTTTGCGGACATGCCAGAGCAAAGGCAAATTGATGACGATCCAGAACACAGTGCATCCCGGCCTCACTGGCTGGTTCAGGAATGCAGCGGCATGAGCCTTGATTGCCTGCTCAAGCCGCGCTCGATCGCGGTGATCGGCGCTTCGGACAATCCCAAGCGAATCGGCGGCGTGCCGGTTGATCTGCTGATACGCGCAGGCTTCCCGCGGCTCTACCCGGTCAACCCGAAAAACGAGACGGTCCAGGGCCTGAAAGCCTATGCAGAAATCGAGGCCGTCCCCGAAGTGGTCGATCTTGCGATCATTGCGCTTTCTGCCGATGCCACGCTACCGATGCTCGAACGCTGCCATGCGCTCGGCATCAAGGCCGCGATGGTCTATGCCTCGGGCTACGCCGAAACCAATGAAAGCGAAGGGGCCGCACGGCAAGCCGAACTGGTCGCC
>JANLSP010000292.1:0-7191 GCA_031362485.1 Novosphingobium sp. | reverse complement strand
GGCGGCGGTATCGACATGGGGCGCAGCTATCTGACCGAAGCACGGCTTCAAAAGGCTTGCGATGCGGGCGTGCTGGCAGCCCGCAAGAAGCTGGGTTCATCGGTAGTTACTGATGGATTGGTGCCGGCAACCGTCGCCGATACCGGCGACCGGTTCTTCAACATCAATTTCCGCAGCGGCGCTTATGGAACAAAAAGCCGCAATTTTGCCATGTCGCTGGAGCCCGACTTTTCGATCAGCGGGGTAGCCACAGTGGAGGTGCCGACGACTATCATGAAGCTCTTCGCGTTCGACAAGGTGGACGTGCGAGTGCTGTGCGAGGCGCGGCTCAATTATACCAACACAGACGTGATGATGGTGCTCGACACCACTGGTTCGATGAGCAAGACCAACTCGGGCGACAAACAGAACCGCATCACCGTGCTCAAGTCAGTGGTGCAAAACTTTCATGCCCAGCTTGAAGGCAGCAAAGGCGTAGGTATCCGCCTCCGCTATGGTTTTGTGCCCTATGCGGTCAACGTCAATGTTGGTTCGCTGCTGCAGAACGAGTGGATGGTGCATAACTGGACCTACCAATCGCGTGAAGAACAGTCGACGACTACGTCGGTCGTTGACTACACCTACACCGATAATTGGCTCACAGTTTTCGGCAGTTATGCCGCGTCGATCCTGGAGACCTATCCGGCAAATTATAACCCGCCGAACGGAGAGGGGGATAGCGGATACTATACTTGCCAGAAACCAGCCCCCCCCAATCACTACACCTCGAGCGACGACGTGCTGACGGCCACGAGCGAGCCCTATATCGGACCCCCGGCCGGGACCAAAACCACTAAGCACAGGCGTCTAACTGAAAACGGCGCAGTTCACTGGCTGCAGGTCAACGGCGCGACATGCGAAGTCTGGGGCGGTATCTACACTGCCCTGACGCGCGAGTATGACGAGATTACCTATCCAGTCTACACCAAATCCTCGCTCTACCGCTATGCGCCAGTTTCGCGTGACGTCGTCAACTGGCGCTCCGAGGGCAATGGCTGCATTGAAGAGCGCGATACCTATGAGATCCTGGATTATAACAACGTGAATCTGAACCAGGCGCTCGATCTTGATATTGACCGGGTTCCGAGCATCGGCGTGCCGTCAACGCAATGGCGCCCCTCCTACCCTGATATCATCTATGGCCGGGCGCTTGACAGCAATGGCAAAGGCAAGTTCTCCGTCGACCCGGTGGTCACCAACAATGCCTATCTGTTCCAACCGGGCCTTTTCGCCGGTCTGGTCGCCTGCCCCACCCCCGCACGCAAGCTTGCGGAGATGAATGCGGTCGACATCTCGTCCTATCTCAACACACTGACGATCGGCGGCAACACCTATCACGATATTGGCATGATCTGGGGCGGGCGGTTGCTCTCTCCCAGCGGGCTGTTCGCTGCGGAGAATGCCGAAATTGGTGGCAAGCCGACCAACCGTCATCTCATTTTCCTCACTGACGGGCAGACCAGCACCACTGACATCGCCTACGGTGCCTATGGCATCGAACCGCTCGACCGGCGGCGCTGGAATCCGTCGTCAGCGCTATCGCTTAATCAAGTGGTGGAAAAGCGCTTTGGCGTCGCATGCAACGAGGTAAAAAAGCGCAACATCACTGTCTGGGTCATCGGGTTCGGCACCACCATGAGTGACTTGATGAAGGAATGCGCCGGCGCAGGCCGCTGGTTTCAGGCGGACAATTCGACCCAACTTACCAAAGCCTTTGATGCCATCGCCGCATCGATGGGTGATTTGCGAGTTTCCAAATGATGTACCGGCTCGCCCTCTTGCAAGACAACCGGGGTACTTCGGCGGTAGAATTCGCGATGATTGCGCCGGTCATGCTGATGACGCTCTTTGGCATGTTCGACATTGGTCATGCGCAATATACGCGGGCACTGCTCGAGGGAAGGATTGAAAGGGCATCGCGTGCCGCCACGATCGAGGGAGCAAGCACCAGTTCAATCGATGCGCGCCTGACAGCGGCGGTCAAACAGGTCGCGCCGGGTGCGACGATTACCTTCAAGCGCACTTCCCTAACCGATTTTTCTGATTTGGGGCTGCCCGAGGACTTTGACGACATCAACAAGGATGGCCTGTGCAACGACAACGAACCCTTTGAAGATTCAAACGGCAACAACAGTTATGATGTCGTTCGTGGCAAGTCAGGCAATGGCGCTGCGCGCGATGTCATCCTTTATCAGGTTGAAGTGAGATACAAGCGGATCCTGCCGATCGGCAGGCTAATTGGCCAAAGCGACACCATGAAAATCGATGCAACCACAGTGCTGCGCAACCAGCCTTTCGGTGTCCAGAACTATGCGGAGTGGAAGCATTGTACGTAATTCCCCGCAGAGCCGCCCTGGGCCGACTGAATAGCGATCTTTCGGGTCTTGCTGCGGTTGAATTCGCAATCTCGCTGCCGTTCTTGCTCATTGCCGGACTCTATGGTGCTGAAACTGCAAATATGGCGATGGCCAACATGAAAGTCAGCCAGGTGGCGATGCATGTCGCAGACAATGCTACGCGCATCGGCGATACTTCCGCTATCAACAATCGTCCGATTTTTGAGGCCGATGTCGCCGATCTGCTCAATGGTTCCAAGACCCAGGGCGGCAACAGGCTCAATTTCTACGACTACGGCCGGACAATCGTCAGCAGTGTTGAAGTTTACGTTCCGGCTATAAGTTGTGGCGGGAAGACATGCCCCGGCGGATCTCAGACTCCCGGCGTGCAATTCATCCACTGGCAGCGCTGCATGGGCAAGAAGAAGGTAACGTCCGAGTATGGGGCCGAGTATGATTCGATGCCCAGCGGAATAGGTCCGGCTGGCCAGCAAGTCAGCGCGGATGTGGGCAGCGCAGTGATTTTCGTCGAGGTAGTCTACGATTACCAGCCACTCGTCTCTTCGCGCTTCTTCGGGCCAACGACAATCAAGGCCGTGGCAAGCTTCACCCAGCGTGATAACATCGATCTGTCTGGCCTCAAGAAGACAACTCGGCGCACGGGCAATACGGTTGCCAGTTGCAGCAAGTTCACCAACAGCGTCTAGGCGAGGTTGCCGCGAGCTGAATCGTTGAGTCCGTCGCGGCAGCCAGGCTGCATCGTGGCAGCGATCGACGAGTTTTGAAAAAGTCTTACCTCGCGGATCGGACAGATTCCATTTCTGCGAAAGCAAGGTGATTGGAGGCAGCTCGACGCACACGCGCTGACCGACGAATGGCGAACGATTATAACTAGCGCCGTGCTCAGCGGGATGCTCCAACGATCAAGGCCATCGCCAGCTTCACCCAGCGCGACAACATCGATCTTTCGGGCCTCTAAAAAGTTCGGAGCGGCAAAATCGGCAAAGTCGCTGCCTGCAACAAGTACACCGCTGTGATCTAACCGCGGTTCTGCCGCCACTCCAGCCACGGCCACAGCAGCAGCAGCGCCGCCATGGCAAGGTCGCGCAGCCGCAGCACGAAACCGAGAGCAAGCGCCTCGGCGGGTGCAAGGCCGAACAGCAGGCCCGCCGCGACGAGGCCCGCTTCCTGAGAGACCAGCCCTGCCGGAATGAAGAAGAACAGCGCCCTGCCCGCATAGGCCGCGCTTTCGATGGCGATTGCCTCATACAGCGTCAGATCGAAACCAAGCGCCAGCGCCGCCATCCAGATCTGCACTCCGCCCGCCAGCCAGGCGATGAAATGCAGCAAAACGCAGAGCGGCAGGCCGCCGCGCTGTCGTTTCGCCTCGGCCGCCAGCTTGCGCCATTCCTCGCGGATCCGTGCAGTCAGGCGCGCGTTCCTGCCGAACTGCCGCCAGGCCACGGCGGCCACTGCAAGCAGCAGCGCAATGGTAGCAATCGCCATCAGCGCGCTCCAGTCCGGCAAGGCGATCATGCCGCGCAATTCGCGCCACAGCACGAAGGCCGCCAGAATGATGAACGGAAACTGCGCCACGGTCTCGGCTATCTTGTCGAGCGCAGAGGCGCTGATGGCCGCGCGGGTCTCGCCGCCGGCCAGCACCAGCGCCCGCGCGCCGATCACCGTGCTGGAGCCGGGCAATGAAACCGGCAGGTTGCCGCTGGCATCGCGCAGCAACCGCGAGACGAGGCAGGAGCCAAACCCGACCCCCGGCTTGAGAGCCCACAGCGCCCCGGCGCAGAGCAAGGCCGCGCCCGCCTGCCCCGGCAGCGTTGCCAGCACTGAGAGCGGCGTCACCAGCCGCGCGGCTTCGAGCAGAACATCCCGCAAGCTCGCCGATGCCAGCAGCAGCCCGGCCAGCGTCAGCAAGGCAAGCGCCCAGAGCGCCCGCCTGCCCCAATTTGTCCCGGTAGCAGCGTCGCTCAAGCGAGGTCCGCCCAGCGGATCAGTGAAATACCGCGCCGCTCGATCGCCTCGCGCACCTTCAAACTGGTCAATGCGGCCAGTTCGTCAGCCTGCTGCCAATGTGCGGGTGGGCAATGCTCACCGCCCCAGGTTGCGGTTGCGGGATGCAGGCCCAATTCCGTGACCCCGCCCGGCAGATTTTCGGCGAGGTTGACCAGCAGGTCTTCGGTAATGAACCCGTCATCGGTCTTGCCAAAGAACCGGTCATTCGCAGCCACACCAGCGATCGCCGCCTGCAGTCGCATGGTCATGGTCAGAGGCAGGCCGAGCACCGCGTGGGCAAACCGTGCGCCTGCCCTGCCCTTGCCCGTGACCCGGCGCGAAAAGCCATATGGCTCGTAAGGAATGCGCAGCGCCTTGAGCCCCAGCGGCACGCCGATTTCCAGCGCCTGCGCCAGCACGGTCGGGTGCTGGTGGCAGTGCCAGTGCCCGTCGAGATGGCCAAGCTCCAGCCCGGTCTTGCGATAGGCCTCGAATTGCGCGGCGATCTCGGCCCGCGCCGCACGGCGTCCGCCGGGGGTGACCATGATTGCTGAGCCGGCCAGAACCGGGTTATAGCCCAGGTTCTCGCCATCTGGCGCGACGACCGAGCGGCCCTTGGCGCTGGCTCTGGCGCCGAAGATCGCCAGATGCAGTCCGACCCCAAGGCCCGGCAGGCGCTTCGCGCGCTTCACCGCGTCCGCGGCGGCATCGCCTGCCACAACCAGACTGGCGCAAGTCAGAATGCCATTGCGATGGGCTTCCTCGACAGCTTCGTTGACTTCGAGCGACATGCCGAAATCGTCGGCAGTCACGATCAGACTGGGCTTCTTTGACCGGTGCGGGTTCATTGTCCTGACTCCAGCAATCCGCCCTGCCCCACTCTCAGCCGTTGCCCGCGCCATTCGACCGACGACGCTGTCAGTCCTGCTACCCACACGGCGAAACACGCCAGATCGCGCAAGTAAACCCCGGTCAACCCAATGCGCGCCGCGCTTGCCGCCCGGCCGAAGCGCCGCTCGACCAGCCGCGCCAAGGCCCAGCGCAACAGCACCGGGAGGGCAATGCCGAGTGCCGCGATCCAGCCGGGCTGAAGTAGCAGGAGCAGCGGCAGCGGCCCGGGGTGGCTCACCACCGTGGCCAGATTGCCGATTGGGTGCTCGCCCCGGTCGGTGCGCGACCAGCGAAGCTCGTGTGCAAACAGATCGCGCGCACTTGCATCGTTGACCAACGTTTCGATCACTATCGGTGCAAAGCCGAGCTTCATGCCGCTTGCGTTTACCAACCGGCCAAGAGCGGCATCGTCGCAGAGGTGCGCAGCGAGCGAATTAAGGCCTCCGCCCTGCCGCAGCACTTCGCTGCGCACAATTGTCAGCGGTCCATAGGTTACATCGAGTTCGCCCAGCCGGGCGTGCAAGGCCGCCATCGGCAGCGACCAGTAATCGAGATACCATGCCCCGAAGCTGCGGGTCCGATCGCCGGATAGCCCGGGCCGGCCGCGATAGAGCGAGGTGACGCCGCCCATACCCTCGTGGGATAGTGCGTCGATCGCGGCCTGCAATGCGCCGGGTGGAATGACGATGTCGCTGTCCGAAATCACCACCAGATCGCCCAGGCCGCGTGCCGCCATGTTGATCAGGTTGCTGACCTTGAGGTTGGGGCCGTGGGTTGCCGGGTCCACAACGAATTCGACTGTGCAAGCAGGATACCTGCTCGACACCTTCCGCGCCAGCGCAAGCGCCTGATCGTCCGCCTGCGCAGCGCCGAAAACGAAGCGCAGCGGTTGTTTTGTCTCTTGCATCAAGAAGCTGGCGAGCGCTTCTTCAAGTCCATCCTCAAGCCCGCATAGCGGCTTGAGCACGGTCACGCTGGTCAAATCAGGCCAGCCGGCCCCGCTGACCGGCTGCCAGACCGCGACCGCCCAGATCGCCAGCAGCCGATAGGCCGTCGCCGCCGCGCTAAGCGCCAGCGCCGCCCACCAGATCATGCCCATGCCAAGTTCCATCGGGCGGGTCACTACAGCGGGAACCGGCGAAATGATACCCGCCGCTTTTCCTTTCCAGCGCGCTTCACTATGGAGCAGCACCATGCTGACACGCTTTCTCGAAAACGCAGTGGCGTTTGCTGCGCGCCGCCCTTGGACCGTGCTGGGCGCGGTCCTGCTGCTGGTGCTTGGCTCTGGCTTGTTCGCAGTCCGCAATTTCGACATGAGCACTGATACGGTTGCGCTCATTTCGCCCGACACCGAGTGGCGGCGCAACGAAACCGCCCTGAGCAAGGCATTTACCCGGGTCGATACCGGCATCGCTATCATCGTTGACGGGAAAACCCCGGAACTGACGGAAGATGCGGCGGTGCGGCTGGTTGCGGCTCTGCGCGATGACACGAAAAACTTTTCGCTCGTGGATCGGCCCGAAGGCGGGGATTTCTTCGACCGCAATGGGCTACTGTTCGCCTCGCTCGATGAAGTGAAGGAGACCACCCAGAAGTTGATTGATGCCCAGCCCCTGCTCGGTGGCCTCGCGCTCGATTCGTCGTTGCATGGCGTGGCGCGGGCGCTGGTGACTGCCGCGGGCGGCGCGGCAGATGATCCTGCCGACCCTGCCATGGCTCGGCTCGAACAGCCTCTCACCGGTCTCCACAATGCCATTTCGGCGCGGCTCGACGGCAAGTCGGCCTGGTTTTCCTGGCAGGAGTTGTTCGCCAGCAGCACCGGAGATCTCAAGCCGCAGCGACGCCAGGTGATCCTCGCCCAGCCGGTTTACGATTTCGGCGACTTGCAGCCGGCGTCGCGCGGGGTAGCGGCAATTCG
>JANLSP010000264.1:0-16436 GCA_031362485.1 Novosphingobium sp. | reverse complement strand
ACCGGCAAGACCGGCGTGGAAATGGAAGCAATGACAGCAACTTCGATCGCTCTTTTGACAATCTACGACATGGCTAAGGCGCTCGACAAAGGCATGTATCGGGGATGTCCGCTTGATTGAAAAGCGCGGCGGCAAGTCGGGAACCTGGAAAGTACCCACGTGAAAGCGCTGCCCTTGCCGCTTGAAGAAGCGCAGGCGCGGCTTCTTGCGCTTGCTACGCCCTTGCCGGTCGAACGGGTCGATGCTCCATCCGCGTTGGGCCGCTACCTTGCCGAACCGCTCATCGCGCGCCGCACCCAGCCCGCCCAGGCACTTTCAGCGATGGATGGCTATGCGGTGCGCGAGGACGACCTTGCCGGACCATGGCAGGTGATCGGCGAGAGCGCGGCGGGGCGTCCCTCTGCCGATAAAGCGGCGCCTGGCCAGGCTGTTCGCATTTCCACGGGAGCGTTTTTGCCGGCAGGCGCCGCAGCGGTGATCCTCCAGGAAGACGTAGCCCGCGACGGTGACAGCCTGCAGCTAACCGGCGAGGCGCCCTCACCGCCCGCCAGGCATATTCGCCCGAAAGGGATGGATTTCCGTGAAGGCGACGTGTTGCTAGCTGTCGGAACCCGCATCGGCCCGGCACAAATGGCTCTTGGCGTGGCCTCTGGACATCGCCTGCTGCCGGTGCGCCGGATGCCGCGCGTCGTCATCATCGACAGCGGCGACGAGCTTGCTGATGACTGCGAAAACTGCCCGCCTCACCAGATACCCGCAAGCAACGGCATCATGTTGGCGGCACTTGCGGCGTTTGAGCCCTGCGAAGTGCGTCGCATTGGGCCGGTGGCGGATAGTCTGAATGCCACTGTTGCCGCGCTGGAGGCTGCGCAGGATGCCGATCTCATCGTCACCAGCGGTGGGGCCTCGGTGGGTGATCATGACCTGATCCGCCCGGCGCTCGAGAAGTGGGGCGCCGAAATCGATTTCTGGCGGATTGCCATCAAGCCAGGCAAGCCGCTGCTGGTCGCCCGGCGCGGCAGACAGTTGATCCTGGGCCTTCCGGGTAATCCAGTCTCCAGCCATGTGACCGCATTTCTGTTCATGCTGCCGCTGCTCCGAGCCTTTGCCGGCGCAGCGCAAGCCCTGCCAAGGACTGTCGCCGCGGTGCTCGCTGCACCCTTAGGCATGGGCGGCTCGCGGCGTGAGTTTTTGCGGGCCCGCTGGGACGGAGCGTATGCCGAAGTGCTTAGCCTGCAGGATTCGGGTGCACTGTCGTCGCTGGCCGCGAGCAATGCCCTTATCGACCGCGCAGCGGGCGCCCACGAAGCCGCCGCCGGAGAAGCGGTGTCGCTCTATCTTCTCGAAAATGGCGGAATGGCTTGACGCGCTGCGAATCGTTGCTTAATTGTTCCTCATTCGTTCACCATACCTTTCGGATGAATTGGGGTAGCCGACCATGCTCACACGCAAACAGCACGAATTGATCCGTTTCATTCAGGAGCGCCTGGAGGCATCTGGCGTTTCGCCTTCTTTCGAGGAAATGAAGGAAGCGCTGGACCTGAAGTCCAAGTCCGGGGTGCACCGGCTGATCTCTGCGCTGGAAGAGCGCGGCTTTATTCGCCGCCTGCCCAATCGTGCCCGCGCGCTGGAAGTGCTCAAGCAGCCCGAGGATGTCACCACCAAAGAAAATGTGCGCGCTGCGGCGATCAGCAATTCGGGGCTTACCCCCCTGATCAAGCCGTCTGCACCCAAGGCGCCTGCGAACGATGTCGTCGAGATCCCGCTGCATGGCCGCATCGCAGCCGGCGTGCCGATGGAGGCGCTCGAAGGCCAGACCATGTTGCCGGTGCCTGCCGCGCTGCTGGGCGCAGGGGAGCATTACGCGCTCGAAGTTTCAGGCGATTCGATGGTCGAAGCCGGTATTTTCGACGGTGACTATGCCCTGATCCGCCGCACCGAAACCGCCCGCGATGGCGAGATCGTCGTCGCCCTGGTGCGCGGTGAGGAAGCCACGCTCAAGTATCTGCGCCGCGAGGGTGGCATGGTTCGCCTTGATCCGGCCAATTCTGCTTATGATTCGCAGTTCTATACGCCGGGCGAAGTGCAGGTTCAGGGCAAGCTCGCGGGTCTGTTGCGTCGATATCATTGAATTAAGGATTGGGTTTCGGGTCCGCGATCACCGCAGCGGTTGTTTGCGGGCTGACGGGAGCGGACCGGGAAAACTGTTTCGGTTTCGGGGCCCACCAGCCGTGACGTCCTTCGCCTTGCGCAACAGTCACCACGCGGCGGTCGGCCAGATAGAGCGCCAGCCCGCCGGTCCGTTCCAGCATGTTCCTGTCGGCTTTTAGCCAGCGCGGCTTGCACGAGCGCGGTAGCCAGCGCGCGGCAATAACGATATCGCTGCGCTCGCAGGCTGCGGCCAACGCCCGTTCGGGTGCCGGGTCCATGCTGCGTGCGAGCAATATATGCCAGGTCCGCCCCGCGCGGGTGATAGGAATGGCGCAATAGTCTCGGTTACACTGCGCGCCCGGCCAGTCGGCCAGCGCCACTGTCTCGCCCTCCATCCCAGCGATTTCGGAAAGATTTTCGCTGGCATAGCTCGAACGGCTCTCGCGCAGCACCAGCAGCTTCTCGCCAGCCTCGCCCGTAATCCCGGCGTGGCGGCCATCGCCGGATATAAGCAGGTCTGGTGGCTCTAGCAGCAGCAGCGAGAGCGACGCCACGCCGGCCGGAAGCAGACCAAGCAATCGCACGCGCCCGCGCCACAGCGCGAGCCACAAGGCCCCGGCAAGAAACAGGACAAATCGCCCCGTTCCCATGGCTGGCAAGTGGTTCACGGCTCCGGGCCGCGCCGCAGTCCAGTGGGCAATGCCAAGCAGAACATCGATAGACTTGCCCGCCAGCCACCAGATCGGCGCACCCGCCCCGGCACTGTCGAACAGCAGTGCGAGACCAATCAGCGGCATCGAAACGAATGTTGTGAGCGGTATGGCGATAGTGTTTGCCAGCGCGCCGTAAATGCCGGCCCGATGAAAATGATACAGCGCGATTGGCATCAACGCGATCTCGATTACCAGACCAGTCACCAGCAGCATCACCACACCACGCCAGCGGCGCATCAACCAGCTTTCATCACGTGGCGCCAGAAACTTGCGCACCGGCGCCGAGCCAATCAGCGCGACAATTGCCAGAACCGAGGCAAAGCTCATCTGGAAGCTTGGGCCGACAACCGCTTCGGGCCACAGCAGCATAACCAGCAATGCTGCCACCGCCAGCAGCCGTAGCGACAGCGGTTCTCGCCCGATGGCAAGAGCCAGCAGGACCAGTATAGCACCCGCGCATGACCGCACCGTCGGAACTTCAGCGCCGGTCAGCAAGGTGTAAAAAATCCCCGCCCCTGCCGCCACCGCCGCCGCCATGACGGGCAGCCGCACCCGTAAAGCCAGCCAGGGCCAGAGCGCCAGCAGGCTCATGGCGAGGAAATAGGTTCCGGCAATCACTGCGCTGACATGCAATCCGCTTACCGAAAGCAAATGAGTCAGCCCGGAATCGCGCATTGCCTCTTCGTCGGCCTTGTTGATGCCGCCGCGATCGCCGCTGGCAAAAGCCGCCGCGATGCCGCCAGGTGAACCTTCCAGCCGGCGGTGGATATGTGCCGCGAGACTGCGCTGCGTCCGCGCGAGCCAGCCGCCCGCTTCGCCCGCCGACACGATCTCCACGGGCCCGAGCGCGCTGCCGGTTGCCGCCAGCCCCTGGAACCAGGCAGCGCGCGCGAAATTGTAACTGCCCGGCAGCATCGGCGCGGGCGGCGGCATCAGCCGGGACCGCACCCGCACCACTGAGCCTTCCACGGCATCGGCCCGGTCGCTTTCCAGCGGAACATTGATCCGCACGCCAATCGGCCGTTCTGTGCCAGGTTCGCGTGTGGCGAGAATCAGCCGCACCCGCTCCTCTGCGGGCTGTTCCTGCCGGGCAAGCACACGGCCGGTAATCGTGGTCGCGCCCGACGCGGCAATTGCCTGAGTGCCGACGAGCGCCGACTTGCTCCAGACTGTCAGACACCCGGCGGCAAGCGCCATGGTCATGGTTGCTATGGCGAGCCTGAGATAAGGGAAATTGCCGTTGGCCCGCATCAAGGCCAGAGCGCCCATACCAAGCGCCCCGCACAGGCAGATCAGTGCCAGCCATTGTTCTGGCTGGGTGAGATCGAACCACAAGCCAATGCCGGCAGCAAAGCCGACGGCGATCCAGGGCGCGCGATCAAAGCCTGCGTTGCCAAGAAATTGCTCTATGCCCGCGATTGAGGCGCGCAGGCCGCTGGACAAGCTGCGCAACCTTCGCCAAGGATCATGTTGCAGTGCAGCGCGGGCGGCTGTTTCGCATGGTCCCGTAGGGATCGTGGCGGAATCGCTGGCCATCGCTGCATAGGACATCAAGGGACGGATTATGGCAAGCGTGCGTGACAATGGCGGAACGGTGGCCTCGGGCCGCGCTGTCGTCACGCGCTTCGCCCCCTCGCCCACCGGATATCTGCATATCGGCGGCGCGCGCACCGCGCTGTTCAACTGGCTGTTTGCCCGGCATCATGGGGGCAGATACCTGCTGCGCATCGAGGATACCGACCGCGCGCGATCCACCGATCAGGCGATTGCGGCGATCCACGATGGTCTGGATTGGCTGGGTCTCGGCGGGGATGAGCCGGCGGTAATGCAGTTCGCCCGCTCTGCGCGCCATGCCGAAGTGGCGGCGGAATTGCTCGCAGGCGGCCATGCCTATCGCTGCTACCTGACTTCCGAGGAACTGGCCGGGCGCCGCGCGGCTGCGCAGGCAGAGCGCCGTCCGTTTCGCATCGCCAGCGAATGGCGCGATCGCGATATTGGGGCTGATCCGGCCAGTGTGCCCGCAGGCACGCCATATGTCGTGCGGATCAAGGCGCCGCAGCAGGGCGAGACGATCATCGACGATCTGGTTCAGGGCCAGGTGACCGTCAGCAACAGCGAGCTCGACGATTTCGTACTGCTACGCTCGGACGGCACGCCAACCTACATGCTCGCTGTAGTGGTCGACGATCATGATATGGGCGTGACCCATGTCATTCGCGGCGACGATCACCTCAACAACGCCTTCCGCCAGCTGGCGATTATCAGCGCCATGCAATGGCCGGTTCCTGAGTATGCCCATGTTCCGCTGATCCATGGGTCGGACGGGGCCAAGCTCTCAAAGCGTCACGGTGCGCTGGGGGTTGATGCCTACCGCGACGAGCTGGGCATCTTGCCCGAAGCACTGTTCAATTATTTGCTGCGGCTTGGCTGGGGCCACGGCGATGACGAATTCATTTCGCGCGATGAGGCGGTCGAGTGGTTCGATATCGCCGATGTCGGCAAGAGTCCGGCGCGCTTCGATCTGGCCAAGCTATTGAATCTCAATGGTCATTACATGCGCGAGGCTGGCGATTCGGTGCTGGCGGATCTGGTCGCGCCGCAGCTTCCGGCCGATGCCGATCGCGCCCTGCTTGAGCTGGCCATGCCGGTGCTCAAGGTGCGCGCGCGCGATGTGGGCGAACTGGCGCAGGGGGCGGGATTTCTGTTCGCCCGTCGTCCGCTAGCGCTGGATGACAAGGCACAGGCGCTGTTGACTGACGATGCGCGGGGCATTCTGGGGCGGCTTCACCTTCACCTTGGCGCGGAAAACGACTGGACAAGCGAACGGCTGGAAGCCAGTTTGAAGGCTCTGGCAGAAGAGCTTGGGCTGGGGCTGGGCAAACTTGCGCAACCCCTTAGGTCGGCGCTAACCGGACAGACAACCTCTCCGGGTATTTTTGACGTGTTGGTCCTGCTTGGACGGGACGAAAGCCTGGCGCGGATTGCCGATCAGGCGGCAAGCGTCACGGTTGAGTAAGTTTGAAGGAGGAAATTCGGTGGGTTCAGAAGCAAAATTGAGCGTGGGTGGCCAGGATATTTCCTATCCGGTGCTCTCGGGCAGCATCGGTCCGGATGTCGTTGATATCCGCAAGCTCTACGGGCAGACCGGGATGTTCACCTACGATCCTGGTTTTACCTCTACAGCCAGTTGCGAAAGCGCAATCACATTCATCGATGGGGAAGAAGGCGTATTGCTTCATCGCGGTTATCCGATCGGCCAGCTCGCTGAACAGTCGAGCTTCATGGAGGTTTGCTACCTGTTGCTGAACGGCGAATTGCCGAACAAGCAAGATCTAACCAAATTCTCCACCACGATTACCCGCCACACCATGTTGCACGAGCAGCTTGCGACTTTCTATCGTGGCTTCCGGCGCGATGCCCATCCGATGGCAATCATGTGCGGCGTGGTCGGCGCGCTTTCCGCCTTTTATCACGATTCGACCGACATTGCCGATCCCGAACAGCGCAAGATTGCCAGCCACCGGTTGATCGCCAAGATGCCAACCATTGCGGCGATGGCGTACAAGTATTCGGTCGGCCAGCCCTTCATCTATCCGGACAACTCGCTGAGCTACACCGGCAATTTCATGCGGATGACGTTTGGCGTGCCGGCTGAACCTTATGAACTGCACCCGGCGGTTGAAAAGGCAATGGACCGGATTTTCATCCTGCATGCCGACCATGAGCAGAACGCCTCGACTTCAACTGTCCGGCTTGCCGGTTCTTCGGGCGCCAATCCATTTGCTTGCATCGCGGCGGGCATCGCTTGTCTGTGGGGCCCGGCGCACGGCGGCGCGAACGAGGCGGCGCTCAACATGCTGCATGAAATCGGCACGCCAGACCGCATCCCGCACTATATTGAGCGCGCCAAGGACAAGAACGATCCGTTCCGCCTGATGGGCTTCGGCCACCGCGTCTACAAGAATTATGATCCGCGTGCGACGGTCATGCAGCAGACCGTGCGCGAGGTTTTCGACGCGCTGAAGGTCACTGATCCGGTATTCGAGACCGCAATGCGGCTTGAGGAACTGGCGCTCAATGATCCTTATTTCATTGAAAAGAAGCTGTTTCCAAACGTCGACTTCTATTCGGGGATCATCCTCTCGGCGATCGGTTTTCCAACTACGATGTTCACCGTGCTGTTTGCCCTTGCGCGCACGGTCGGCTGGGTGGCGCAGTGGAACGAAATGATTTCTGATCCCTACCAGAAGATCGGCCGTCCGCGTCAGCTCTATACCGGCGCGCCCGAACGTGACTATGTGCCGGTGGACAAGCGCTAGGCCATGCTGAAGGCAGCGCGCGCCGTGCTCCTCCTTTTCGGGATCCTCGCGATCCTGATGGGACTTCTATGGATCGGACAGGGGCTGGGCCTCATCATGTGGCCGGCCTCCAGCTTTATGCTCGGTGACCCGGTATGGTCGGTGAACGGTAGCCTGCTGGTCGTCTGCGGGGCTCTGGCAGCGTGGCTGGCGAGGCGAGGTCGGGCTCCTCGGCCATAGTTTGAGGCCCGGGATCGGCTGGAAGCTCGAGGATGAAACGCGCGCCCTGCCCGGGTGCGCTTTCAACAGTCAGATCGCCGCGCATTTCGCGTGCCAGCCTGCGCGAAATATACAGTCCCAAGCCCGAACCGCCATCCCCGCTGCGGCCCAGACGCTCGAATTTCTCGAATATCCGCGGCTGGTCTTCGGGGGTTATCCCCGCGCCTTGATCGGCAACAATAACGCGGGCGCGGTCGCCCGCGCTTTCGATCCGCACCCAGACTTGCGAATTGGCGGGTGAGTAACGGATCGCGTTGCCGATGAGGTTGAGCAGAACTTGCAGCACCCGGCGGAACTCGGCGATGGCAGGCAGGCATTCTCCAGCGCGCGGCGCATCGACAATAATCCCCCGCTCGCGCGCACGCACACCCAGAATTCCGGCAGCGCGCCGCGCCACATCCGCCAGATCAATTTGATCGGGCGCCGTGCTGAAGTCTTCCGCTTCAACCACTTCAAGGTCGGCGAGATCATCAAGCAAGGCGAGCAGATGCTGGCCGGCAGCGGCGATATCGCTCGCGTAGTCCGCATATTCGGCCGCGAGGGGGCCTGCGAGCCGCGAGCGGATGGTTTCAGCATTGGCGATGATCCGGGCAATCGGTTGCCGCAGCGCTGGAGCAACATCACGGCCGATCAGGCCCCGACCTGCCCGGGCTTCATCTTCCCTGACGGCAGCCGGCGGCTCTTCGGGCAATGCTTGCGGCAAAGCTTCATCCGATGTCAGGCACAGCTCGAAGCCATGCGGAGAGGCTCCGCTTCCGCCGGTCGGAAACAGACTGGCGCGCCAGGCGCGCGGCGAGCCGGCAGCGCGTAGCGGCGCACCATCCAGCAAACGCCAGTGCATCGGCAGCTGAGGGCTTCTGCCTTCGATTTCAACGAACCGGGTCCACTCGCGGCCAATCCCCTGCCGCATCTCTGCCAGCAGCGGCTGCAAATCGGCTGCGCCGGCTTCGGCGGCAATGATGCACTGATTGGCATCGAGAACAGCGGTAAGCTCGGCAAGTTGCCGGTCAATCGCGACGCGGCGATGATGGATGCCATCAACGTCTTCCGCTTCGATGCCAGATGCTGTCCAGTTGCGCAGGAGGATATCGCAGCCTTGCTCCCCATCCTGACGCGGCTCAACTTCGATCCATGCGGTAACCGTCTCGTCGCCGTTTTGGGCCTGAATCGTGCGGGCGAGTTTCAATTCATAGCGGCGCGCCTTGCGCACGGCTTCGAGCAAGGCCGGCACGGCAATTGTGCCCGGCATCTCACCACCGCAACGCAATTGCAGACGGGCAAGCGGTTCTTCCGCGCTGACCAGCCGATCATCGGCATCGCTCATGGCGCGGGCCAGGACAGGTTCGGCAGCGGACATGGCTAGGCACCCGCCATCGGGGCAGCATTTGCCAGCAGCGCTGCTGCCTGATCCGGGCTGACCTGGTCAAAGCCTTCGGGCAATGAAACATCAGGATGGAGTGTGAGAAACTGTTCTTCGACGGCCGCCTGCTTCAGGCCGCAGGCGCGCAGCGCCAGTGCCAGGCGGGCGAGCTGGGTCTCGTCAGTCGCTAAAGCCACCATATCGCGGTCCTGACGCGAACCACGCGACAAGGCCGTGAGAAAAAGTGCCGCACCGGCATTGACCAGCGAAAGCGCCCCCAGTCCGCCATCGGGCAAGCTGCCGACGAGCCTTGCGGCCAGCCCCAACCGGCTGCGACCCTCGTCGAAGTTGAGGCGAATTGCCGTATCGGCCAGCTGGGCCTCGGCATCACCATCGGGCAAAGAGACGGTGCGCAAGGCAATCAGCGCGCCGTGGAGCAGATCGCCGGGCAGCTCGGCAAGCGGCAACTGCATGCGTCGCTGGTCCTGGCAGAACCGTGCCTGCGCCGCAAGAAACCGCATCGCCAGCGCGGCCATATCGGGATTGGCCGATGCCATCTCGCTCTGGACCAGTGCGGAGAGTACCGGATCCAGCGAAAGGCGGGCCTGCAGATTCTGGATAAGTTTCCACTCGAGCGCCAGCGCATGCATGTGGCCGACAAGCGCCGGCGCTGTTGTCAGTGCCTCGCAAAGTTCGGCAATTTGAGCGGATGAATGCTGGGCTCTTTCGCTTTCGCCGCCCGCGCGGCGACGGGCATCAAGCAATTGCACTGCGAGGTCGGCAGCCATGCCGCGCACACCCGCGATCACCACATCGCTGAAGATCGTTCCGCCGCCGCCGTCGAGCAGATGGCGCATGATCGGAGCTACAGTCGCCAGCACGGTATCCCCGCTGGCGAGTTCGTCCCGTAGAACGGCTTCAACGTTCCCGGCAGCATGAGATTGGGCACAACTATCCATCATCGACCGGTACTTAGCGCCGCATGGTTAAGCTGACGTTAGCCGAACAGTGCCCCAAGGCCAAAGAATTGCCAGTAGCGCCAGCGCTGCCGAAAGAATTTGCACTCCGGGGGGCAGGACGCCCGCTGTCGCAATTGCGGCAAGCAGCAGTCCGAGGAGCGATCGATCAGTCAGCCAGGCGCCCCAAGGGCCGCTGTAAAGGCGCGGAGCAAGGCGCAGGAGACTGACCAGGATCAGTGGCGCAAAACCGGCCGCCCAGATCGAACTTCCGGGAAAAGGTGCAGCATTCCAGGCCAGCACGGCAACCAGAGCAGCATCATGGACCCAGCCAAACAGCGGTTCGCGGGACCACTTAGCCGGGCCAAGCGCCAGCGACTCCCGCTCGACCGCCATAAGTAAGGCTGCGGCGCGGCGAATGATCCAGGAAAAAGCCCAAAAAAACAGTGCAGTGACGATAAAGCCAACCCAAGCGAGGCCAAGTGCAATGAGTAAACAGCAGGCAGAAGCAATTGCCAAAGTGTTCCCACCGCTGCCCGCATGGAGAATGGCAGGACCAAAATTGCGCACGGCGAAGCGGGCAATTCCGGTACCCGGAGTCAGCGGTCCATCACCATCGAGATGCAAGGCAATCCAGCCTGCCTCGGCCGCATGTGCCTCGCCCTCGTTGCGCACCAGCCGCCAGCGCAAACCGTCGCGCGCTTCCGGCGGAAGCGGGCGCTGGGCAACGCCGGCCTGCAATGCGATGCGGGTAAGCGCGGAATCCACATCGCAGTCAGCGGGAAGTTCATGGAGGCGTTCCGCCAGTCGGCCTGGGATGCGCATGAGGCCGGCGCTGGCCTGATTGATGTCGATCCGCTCGAATCCGGCGGCAAGTCCCGACTCTGCCGGCTGGACCAACACGGCATGGGAGCCCTCCAGCAGGCTGCTCGCTGTATCGACCGGGACCAGCAGGCCATCGGCGATCATCAGTACATCGTCGTTTGCAGTGACCAGAGCTGCCAGCCCTTGGGCGCCAGTGACGATGTGGAAGCGCGCGCCAGCCCGTTCCGTGTCACTCTGCAATTTGAGCAATTCTGGCGACAATTCAGAGGCAATGCAGACAATACGCTGGCAATCCAGCCCGAGCGCCAGCGACAACTGATGCCGCGCAAGGCTTGCCGGGCCTATCCGCAGAAAGGCCCTCGGCAGAACAGTTGTCGTGCCAGCAGGTTTGAGCATTGATAGCACGGCGACGCGCAGCGCCATTCTCCCCTCGACAGGCTGAAGATATATAGGCGTGGCTCGAGCTTATGCCAAGGCGAGGTTGAGCGACGGTTCAATCAGTCGTGATAGTGTCAACAAACTGCTGAAGGCGGCGTATCACCGCCGGATCGCCCGGTGCGGCTTCAAGTGTGGCCTCGGCGAGATCGCACAGCGCTTCGGCATGAAAGCTAGCCGCAAGGCCCTTGAGCCGCAATGCAGCGAGTTGCCAGTTGCCGTCACAGCGCGAACGCCCCAGTAAATCCACTTGGCGCACAACGCTCTCGAGAAATGCGCGGCGCAGTTCGGCAAGCAGTAGCGGATCATCGCCCGCGGCCGCCGCGAGAGTCGCGTCCAGAGCTCCAATTTCGTAAGCCATGGCGAGTAGTTAGCGCGTCAAGGTTAATCTGGGGTTTATCCTGTGGATATCTGTGTTAATCTGTGGGGTATGAACAGGGGAAAACATGTTGTCGCCGTCGACGCGGAAGGCCTGGAGGCTGATCGCGACGAAATGCTGCTGACTGAGGAAATCGAGGCTCCGGCGCTCGAATTTGATGACCGGTCGCTCGGTTGGGATGCCGAAGAGACGGCCCCACGAAGCGAACGTGGGCTGCTGGCACCCATACTTGCCGGATTGGCCATCATCGCCTGGACCGGAGTCTTCGGGTGGTCGAAGCGCGCCGCCGTTGCCGGGCCTGCGTTAGACGATGTCGTGGCCTGGTTTGCCACCTGGTCGGGCCCGGTCTTGCTGATCTGTGTAGTGTGGCTGCTCGTAATGCGGACCAGCCGCCGCGAAGCCACGCGTTTTAATGACGCTGCGCAATTGCTGGGGATCGAATCCGAGCGACTTTCAACCAGACTCAAAGCTGCCAACAGCGAACTCAGCCTCGCGCGTGAATTCATTGCAGCGCAGGCACGCGATCTTGAATCGCTTGGCCGCGTAGCGGCAGAGCGGCTCTCGCAGAATGCCGAAAACCTGCAGTCACTGATCAAGTCCAACGGCGAGCAGATCGAAGCCATCGGCACCGTCAGCGCAGCAGCGCTCGACAATATGGAGAAGTTGCGCGGGCAATTGCCGGTCATCGCCAACGCCGCGCGCGATGTGACCAACAATATTGGCAATGCCGGGCGTACCGCGCAGAGCCAGATTCAGGAGATGGTCACCGGCTTCAAGCGGGTTAACGAGTTCGGCCAGGCCAGCGAACGGCAAGTGGAAATTCTGCGCAAACTGGCGGACGAGACGATGTCCGGCCTGCTCGATCAGTCCGAGAAGCTTGAAGATATCGCATCGCGCCGGTTTGGCGAAGTGGTCGATCGAACTGCAGCGATCCGTCAAGGGCTCGAAGATGACCAAACCAAGGCGCTCGAAGCATTCAGTGCCCGAATGGCGGCTCTGGCCGATGGTTCAGCCGAATTGGCAGACAAATTGATGAAGGCCGAAGAGACGGCAACTTCCGCAATGTCCGAACGCCTCGCACGTATCGATAACGACCTTACCGAGCGTCAGAGCAAACAGCTTGATCACATCCGCGTGATTGAAAGCCATGGCGATACGGTGAGCCGGCAGATGCTTGAGGTGGAAGACAAACTAAACGCGGTAACATTGCTGGCCAGGCTCGCCGAAGATCAGCTCGCGGAGAGTTTGACCGGCCTGGAATCGCGACTCGCCGCCGGACGCAGCTTGCTGCATGAAACTGATGGCGAGATTGCCGGACTCACCGATGCTAGCGTGCGTTTGCTGGAGATCATCCAGGCCGGATCGCAACACAGCCGCGAGCACCTGCCTTCCGCGCTTACCGAAGCCGAAATGCGGCTCGGGTCAGTCGAAACCCGCATCATGGCCATGCGCGCAATAACCGAGGAAACCGCCTCGCTGGGTGACCGCCTGGTTGAACTGATAGGACGATCACACGAAGAGCTGGCGGTAACCGCGCAAGGCATCGACAGCCTTTATGGCCGGATCGGCGAGCAGTCCGGCGTGCAGAGCAATGCCCTGTTGGCTATCCGCACGGCGGTCGAGGAGATCGCCACCCAGAGCACCGAACTGACCGGCAAGATCGAGAGCGAACTGACTGATGCCATGGCCCGGATTGTCAACGAGCGCGGCGCCGCATTGGCCGAGCAGATAAACGAAGCTACCAGTCGCGCGAGCGAGGCCAGCCGGGAAACCACGATCCAGCTGCGCGACCAGCTGGCGCGCGTCGACGAACTCGCCGGCAATCTTGAACGCCGGGTCGCCCATGCACGCGAGCGCGCGGAAGAGCGCGTCGAGAACGATTTCGCACGACGTGTCGCGCTGATCACCGAATCGCTGAATTCGCACGCGATCGATATTTCCCGCATGCTGGAACACGATGTCAGTGATATTGCGTGGTCATCCTATCTGAAGGGCGATCGGGGCATTTTCACGCGCCGCGCTGTAACTCTGTTGCAGGCAGGTGAGAGCAAGTCCGTGATGCACGCCTACGAGAACGACGCCGATCTTCAGGCGCATATCAATCGCTACATCCATGATTTCGAGGCGATGTTGCGTCAGGTGCTTTCGACCCGTGATGGCGATGCCTTGGGAGTTACGCTGCTCTCATCGGATATGGGCAAGCTCTATGTTGCGCTGGCGCAATCGATCGAACGGCTGCGACGCTGATTGTTACTTGCTATCGAAATCGGGCGGTCTGCCGAATAAGTTGACGTCCTCCGCACCGATCCAGCCGCTTACATAATTGGCATAGAAGAGCGCGAACAGCACCAGGGAGAGCAATGTTGCGCGCAGGGCAATGCGCCTGGGGTTGAAATTCGCTGGTGCGCTATCTGCCTGACCGGCGATTTTCTCTTCACCGGCCTCATCATGGGTGCGGATGCCGAAGGGCATTACCAGAAATGCACTCAGCACCCAGAACAGTCCGTAAATCGCGATGATCGAAGTCCAATTCATCGCTCAATCATCCATCAGCATGACTTGTACCTGCGGCTTCTTGCCCGACCAGCGCTGAGCGGCGCGGCGCGCGGCAAGGCGGGCGGCCTCGCTGCGCTTTGCCGGATCACTGCGTTCGCCGGCCTTCATCTTGCCGAGCGCAGCGAATACATCTGCCTCGGCCTCGGCGACAAAGTCCGCATAATCCTCATCCAGCGGCAAGCCGAGCCCTGCGACTTTCGCCCTGCCCGATTTTGCCAACGCGACCGTGACCATGCCGTTGAACGCAAGCCGCCGACGCATAATCATTGCCTCGCCGTCAGCCGGGGAGATGATATCGCCGTCGAGCAGCAGCCGCCCCGCGCGCACTTCACCGAATTTTCCGGCCTTTCCGGGGGCGAGCCGCACCAGGTCGCCATTCTTCTGGAACACGGTCTGCTTGATGCCGCTGGCTTTGCCGACCCGGTTCTGCTCGCGCATGTGGCGGATCTCGCCGTGCACCGGCACCAGCACTTCGGGCCTGATCCAGCCGTAAAGCGCTTCGAGTTCGGGCCTCCCCGGATGGCCGGACACATGAATCGGACTCTGTTTGCCACTAACCAACAGCACGCCCCGGCCGGCGAGTACATTCTGGATGCGGCCGATGGCGATCTCGTTGCCCGGTATCTCGCGGCTCGAGAACAGCACCACATCGCCCTCCTCCAGGCTGATCGGATGGTTGCCTTCGGAAATCCGGGCGAGCGCCGCGCGCGGCTCGCCCTGCCCGCCGGTGGCGACAATCAATACTTCGCCGCGCGACAGGTTCATCGCCCGGTCGAAGTCGATGATCTCGGGCAGATCCTTGAGGTAGCCGCTGGCCTTGCCCGCCGCGATTATCCGATCGAGCGAGCGCCCCGCGATGCAGAACTTGCGTTTTGATGCCTTGGCCACTGCGCCCAGCGTCTGGAGTCGCGCGACATTGGAGGCAAACGTGGTGACCAGCACCCGCTTGCCCCTGTGCTTGGCCACTTCCTCGGTGAGCCCGCGCAACACGCCGCCTTCCGATCCGGAGGCTTGCGGATTGAACACATTGGTCGAATCGCAGACCAACGCCAGCACGCCGTCGTCGCCGATTTTGGTCAGCTCCTGCACGCTCGCGGGCGTGCCGATCTGCGGCTCGTCATCCAGCTTCCAGTCGCCGGTGTGAAAAATGTTGCCATAAGGCGTGTCGATCAGCAGCGCGTTGCCCTCGGCAATTGAATGGGCGAGCGGAACATAGCGGACGCCAAACGGGCCAAGTTCGAACCGGTCGAGATGATCGATAACCTTGAGCTTGACCTCTTTGGACAGACCGGCCTCCTCCAGCTTGTTCGCTACCAGCCGCGCGGTGAACGGTGTGGCATAAAGCGGCACGCCGAGATCGGCGGCAAAATAGGGCACTGCGCCAATGTGATCCTCATGAGCATGGGTCAACACCACGCCGATCAGATCCTTGCGGCGTTCCTCGATGAATTCGAGATCGGCGAAAACCAGATCAACGCCGGGATATTCGTTGCCGCTGAAAGTCATGCCCAGATCGACCATCAGCCACTTGCCTTCGCAGCCATAGAGATTGACGTTCATGCCAATCTCGCCCGACCCGCCGAGCGCGAGGAAAATCAGTTCTTTTGCAGGCTTCACTTGGTGTTTGCCCTTTCGGCCAGGATCGCCAGGCCTTCAAGCGTCAGATCACCGTCGACCGCATCGAAAATGTTGGTTGCTTTGTCGAACAGCACGGCAAGGCCGCCGGTGGCAATTACTTTGGCAGGGCGACCGATCTCGGCACGCATGCGGGCAATCAGCCCTTCCATCATCGCGACATAGCCCCAGAACACGCCAATCAGCATCTGGTCTTCGGTGGTGGTGCCGATGACGCTTTTCGTCTCGGGCACTTCGATGGCAATGCGGGGCAGCTTGGCGGTGTTATTGACCAGTGCATCGAGCGAAAGGTTGATTCCCGGCGCAATGATTCCGCCCTTGTAGGCGCCATTGAAATCGATCGAATCGATCGTCGTCGCCGTGCCGAAATCTATGACGATGAGATCCCCTGGATATTTGGCATGCGCCGCCACTGCATTGACTGCGCGGTCAGCCCCCAGAGAGCGCGGCTCGGGAACGTCGATATCGATATGATAACTTGCTTTGCCTTCGCCTGCGACCAGCGGATCAATCTGGAAATAGTGCTTCGCCAGCACTTCGATATTGTGCATCGCGCGCGGCACTACGGTCGAGACGATAACTTGTGTGATCTCCTCGCGCTTCACCCCTCGAATTTGCAACAATTGCATCAGCCATACGGCATATTCGTCGCCGGTGCGGCGCACATCGGTGGCAATGCGCCAGCGCGCCAGCAGCCGCCGACCGCCCTTGGCAGCAAGGTCGTAGAGGGCAAAAACGACATTGGTATTGCCGGCATCGATGGCTAGCAGCATGGCTTCATTCCGATAGGTTTACTTCGCCTGCGTGGATAGTGCGGAGAGCGCCATCCGCCAAGCGAAGTTGCAGGCT
>JANLSP010000211.1:0-2787 GCA_031362485.1 Novosphingobium sp. | reverse complement strand
ATCAAACCGCCGCCTTGCAGCACTTTTTGGACCACAAGCTGGTCGCTACCCAGCCCGAGATCAGCCCGCTGCAGATTGCCGCTATCGAGGACGGCACGCTCGACCAGGCGATGAAGCTGGGGCTGCTACCGCTCGCATGGTCGCCGCTCGGCGGCGGGCGGCTGGCCAGTCCCGAAAGCGAGCGTGAAAAGGCCGTTGCTGCCGAGCTGGACCGCGTGGCCGCCGAAAAGGGCATCTCACGCAGCGTTGCGGCCTATTCCTGGCTGATGGCCCATCCGGCCGGCATCGTGCCGATCATCGGATCGCAGCAGGCCGAACGCATCGCCGAAGGCGCCGAAGCCTTGAAAGTTCGCTGGAACCGGCAGGACTGGTACGCTGTCCTGGTCGCCGCGCGAGGAGCACCGATGCCATGACCCAAGCATGCGAGATCGCCTGGTTTTCCGCGCTGTGCGATGACGACTATGAATTTCTCGGGGTGCCCGATGCACAGCTTCAATCAAGCTGGGAGCACTGCCGCAATATCGTGTTGCGGGCAGAGGAAGGCGGCTTTGACAATATCCTGCTGCCCTCCGGATACCAGCTCGGCCTCGATACCACCGCTTTCGCCGCCGCTATCGCGCCGATGCTGACCCGCCTCAAGCTTCTCTGGGCAACCCGCATTGGTGAGGACTGGCCGCCGCAGCTGGCGCGGCGGATTGCGACGCTCGACCGGATTCTCGGGCCCTCGGCCGACGGCATTGGCGGCCGCCTGACTGTCAATATCATCTCCTCTGATCTGCCCGGCCAGACCATGGCCAGTGCCCCGCGCTATGCCCGCACCACCGAAGCGCTCAAGATCATGCGCACGCTGCTCAGCGGCAAGGCTGTCGACCATCAGGGCGAGCATTACCAGATGAAGCTCGATCCACCGCGCATCACGACGCTGTCCGGCAAGCCCCCCGCCTTCTATTTCGGCGGCCTGTCTGAAGACGCGCGCGAATGCGCGGCCGAAGGCTGCGATGTTTACCTGATGTGGCCCGACACCATGCCCAATGTCCGCGAGATCATAGCCGATATGACCGCCCGCGCCGCGCGGTTTGGCCGCAAGCTCAAATTCGGTTACCGGGCCCATGTCATCGTGCGCGAAACCGAGGATGAAGCACGTGCCTATGCCGACCGGCTGCTCTCCAAGCTCGATGACGACATCGGCCGGGCGATCCGCGAAAAGTCGCTCGATACCCAAAGCGCCGGGGTCAGCCGCCAGGCCGAACTCCGCGCTGCGGCCAGCGGCGACGGCTTTGTCGAGGAGAACCTGTGGACCGGCATCGGCCGCGCCCGATCTGGCTGCGGCGCGGCGATTGTCGGTAATCCCGATCAGGTGCTGGCGAAACTGCGCGCCTATCAGGCGGAAGGCATCGAGGCCTTCATCCTGTCAGGCTATCCGCATGCCGCCGAGGCCGACCTGTTCGCCCGCCACGTGCTCCCGCACATCCAGCATGGTCCACTGGCGCTCTAGGCCATGACCGGGACGCTCTACGATCTGGCTGTCGTCGGCGGCGGGGTGAACGGCTGCGGGATTGCCCGCGATGCCGCCGGGCGCGGGGCCAAGGTGCTGCTGCTCGAACGCGGCGATCTGGCGCATGGCACAAGCTCGGCCTCGACCAAGCTGATCCACGGGGGACTGCGCTATCTGGAGCATTATGAATTCGCGCTGGTGCGCGAAGCGCTGAGCGAGCGTGAACAGCTTTGGGCCATCGCCCCGCATATAATCTGGCCGATGCGCTTCGTTCTGCCGCATGTGAAGGGCCTGCGACCGCGCTGGCTGCTGCGGCTGGGGCTGTTCCTCTATGACCACATTGGCGGCCGCAAGGCTCTCCCGGCCACCCAAAGCATCGATCTTCGCCAGCACCCGGCGGGGGCCCCGCTGAAGTCCGGCTACCTGCGGGGCTTTGCTTATTCCGATTGCTGGGTCGATGACGCCCGGCTGGTCGTGCTCAATGCCCGCGATGCGGCGGATCGCGGCGCCGAAGTGCGCACCCGCTGTGAAGTAACCAGGCTTGGGCGGCAGGGCGATTGCTGGCGAATCGAGACCAGCCAGGGGACCTTTCATGCCCGCGCGGTGGTCAACGCCGCCGGCCCTTCGGTGCTTGGCCTTCTTGGCCGTGCAGGCCAGCCCAGCGAACACCGCATGCGGCTGGTGCGCGGCTCGCACATCGTCGTGCCGCGCCTGTTCGAGCATGACTTCGCCTATTTCTTCCAGCTTGCCGACGGTCGCATTTTCTTTGCCATTCCTTATGAGCGCCAATTTACCCTGATCGGCACTACAGACCGCGACCATCTGGGGTCGCTGGAGCAAGTAACAGCCAGCGAGGAGGAGATCGCCTATCTGTGTGACGGCGCAAACCACTACTTCACCCAGCAGATCACTCCTGCCGATGTCGTCTGGTCCTATGCAGGCGTGCGCCCGCTGCTCGACGACGGCTCGGGCAAGCCCGAAGCGGCCACCCGCGGCTATACTTTCGAGCTTGATGGCGACGACGGCGCGCCGCCGCTGCTGTCAGTGTTCGGCGGCAAGATCACTTCCTACCGGCACCTGGCTGCTGAAGCGTTAGACTTGCTGCAGCCCATGCTGCCAGCGCTGACTGGCGGCGACTGGACGGCCAGCGCCCCCTTGCCCGGCGGCGATTTCCCGTTGCAGGGTGCAAAGGCGCTAACCGCCGAGCTGGCCCGCACCTACACGTTTCTGCAAGCAGACTGGACCGACCGGCTGGTCAAGGCATACGGGACTCTGGCAAGGCAGTGGCTGGG
>JANLSP010000199.1:0-3332 GCA_031362485.1 Novosphingobium sp. | reverse complement strand
CCTGACGGCGTTTCTAGCCGCAGCGGGGCATTCGGGCAAGCGCGCTGTCTTGACGGCTGCGGCCCGCCCCCCTAGAGGCACGCGCCTATTGCCCCGTCGTCTAACGGTCAGACACCGGTTTCTGATACCGTTTATCGAGGTTCGAATCCTCGCGGGGCATCCAGCCTTCCCAGACTCGCTCCGCCTCGATTTGCATCGGCCGCCGGATCGGGCAAGAAAGCGACCATGAACGAAACCGAAAAACGTCTGACACGCCGCCGCTTCTACAAGGCAGAGCAGGAAGCGAGTTTTGCCGAGACCTTTAAGGTCGAGACGCCGCAAACCACTGATCCGGCCTATCGTCTGGCCTTTCGCGACACCGATTTCCTGTTGCGCGAAGAGCTGCGCCCGGTCCGCTTCCAGCTTGAGTTGCTCAAGACCGAGATGCTGCTCGACGAAGCGGGAATTGGCTCGACCCTAGTGGTTTATGGCTCAGCCAGAATACCCGCGCCCGAGGAGGCTGAAGCTCTGATTGCAGCGGCCAAGAATCCCGAATCCCGGGCAATCGCAGAGAGCCTGGCAGCCAAGTCGCAATACTATACGCAAGCCCGTGAACTGGCGCGAATGGCCAGCACTTGCGGCGTAATCGAAAACGGCATGCGCCAGTTCGTCGTTTGCTCGGGCGGCGGCCCTGCCATCATGGAAGCGGCCAATCGCGGCGCCAGCGAGGCCGGCGCGGACACGATCGGGCTCAACATCGTGCTGCCGCATGAACAAGCCCCCAACGGCTATGTGACGCCGGGGCTCTCGTTCCAGTTCCACTATTTTGCCTTGCGGAAAATGCACTTCCTTCTGCGCGCCAGGGCGGTCGCGGTGTTCCCGGGCGGGTTTGGCACGCTCGACGAATTCCTTGAGCTGCTGACGCTGATTCAGACCGGCAAGATGAAGCCAGTGCCGATCCTGCTGTTCGGCCGCGAATTCTGGAACCGGGTGATCAACTTTGACGCTCTGGCCGATGAAGGCGTAGTCAACCGCGCAGACCTGGGGCTGTTCACCTGGGTGGAAACTGCGGAAGAAGCCTGGGCGGAAGTGACGCGGTTCTATTCTTTAGATTAGCACGGGTGAGCGGGTCCCCGTCGCCCGCGACCCCGTCTAGTTCGTCAAGATTGCTGCAGGTCGATTTAAGTCACTTGCCCGTCGCCGCCAATCCGGCAAGAACGCAAATGAGAAAAATCTGGGAGACCTGCCGTGAACCGCCCATCCACCCGCCACATGATTGCGCCTGAATTGCTCGATGCGCTCGAGAGTTTCCCGCCGATGGATTTCGGCACCATGCCGATCGAAGTGTTCCGCAGCGGAATGAGCAATCGCGAATTTCCGCCGCTGCCCCCAGCGCTTGTGGCTGTGCCTTGCGAGGAGCGCTATATCCCCGGCGCGCCGGGCGATCCCGATGTGCGCGTGCTGCTCTACACGCCGCCGGGCGAGGCGAAAGGCTTGCGGCCGGGCCTGCTCGAGATCCACGGCGGCGGTTATGTTCTCGGCACTGCCGACTTGAGCGATGCCCCCAACCGCCTGCTTGCCCTGCAACTGGGCTGTGTGGTGCTGGCAGTCGATTACCGCCTCGCGCCGGAAACCGCATGGCCGGGCTCGCGCAACGATAACTATGCAGCGCTGTGCTGGCTGGCGGACAATGCGGCAGCGCTGAATATCGATCCGGCCCGCATCGCGATTTCGGGCGGCAGCGCCGGCGGCGGCCATGCGGCGGCGCTGGCACTGCATGCGCGCAATCAGGGTGGCCCCGCGATCTGCTTCCAACTGCTCGATTTTCCGATGCTGGATGATCGCACCTGCACTCACCCCGAACCCCACCCCTACACCGGCGAATTCGTCTGGACGGGCGAGCGCAACTATTTCGGCTGGAAGGCGCTGCTGGGCGTAGAGCCGGGCAGCGAGGGCGTCGACGAGACTGCCGCCCCAGCCCGCGCGGTGGATCTTTCCGGCCTGCCGCCCGCTTTCCTTCATATCGGCACGCTTGACCTGTTTCTGGAAGAGAACCTTGAATACACCCGCCGTCTGACGCGGGCCGGCGTACCGGTGGAACTGCATGTCATTCCCGGTGCCTATCACGGCTCGGGCATGGCTTTCGAAGCCCCGCAATCGCAACTGGTGGCGGATCTCAGGCTGAAAGCACTGGCGCGCGCCCTAGGCGTAACACTCGCGGGCTAGGCGCAAGGCCTCGCGGGCATAGTCCAGCGCGCTGACCCCGGCCTTGATCCGGCTATCGCTGGGGCATTTGACTTCGATGGGCGCATCGGCAGGCAACGCGGCGATGATCTCACGCAAGGGAAAGTCGCCGCGACCGGGCAGTTGCCGGTCGTGCACTTCGTCGAAATAGGACTGAGACACATGCAGCCCCTGGCCATCGTTGAGCTGGCCATAGAGCAGCACGGCGGGATCGTGAGCGGCAATATCAGCCGCGCTGCCGCCGCTGCGCACCAGATGCATCGGGCAGATGCCGAAGCCGAGGTTGGCAGCGCCCACCTGTTCGACAAACCATGCCGCCTGGGCGAGGTTCTTGCAGCCCGGCGTCATCTGGCAGAATTCGAGTGCGACAGTCATTTCCTCGGTCGCGGCAAGATCACAGAACCGCCCGACAAGATCGACCGCGCGGGCAGCATCCGGCTCAAACACATGGCTAATCGCATGGCGCGCGCCCAGCGCGCGGCCGAGCGCGAGGCCCGCGCGGTAGCCTGCCAGATCGACATCGGGCTTGAGCAAGAAAAACTCGGCGTTGACCATGGCGAGACCGAGCGCATCAAGGCGTTCGCGCGCCTCGCGTTCGATTGCGGGTGTCACCGTTGGAAAGACGAATTTCCCCTCCTGCCCGGCGATCGGCACAGGCGGGGCATTGGTGAACAGGCTGACCGCCTGATAACCGCTTTGCGCCGCGATCTCGATCAGCTCCAGCGGTCCGACATCCATCGCGGTGAGCTGATGGAGACCAAGCGGGCGCACAGGATCAGATACCGAAGCGCAGCTTGATGGCGCGGTAACGCTCGATCAGCTGGGCGACGCGCTCTTCACGGGTCGCCAGTGCGGTATCCGCCGGCAGATGCTTCATCACTTCGGCGCGCTTCACCAGCTTCGAACGTAACGTTGCCGGATTCTGGCTCTTCAGGTTGCGATAGCCGAGGTTTCCGGTCGAAAACCCTTGCGTATCAAGCCAATTGTGCACGCCGGGATCGTCATGCGCCATGACGAAGCGCACCACCCCATCGACATCGACTTTGGTGCGTGCCGGGGAATAGCTGACCGGGCGATAGAGGAAGTCCATCGATTCGACGAAGAAGCCG
>JANLSP010000314.1:0-4915 GCA_031362485.1 Novosphingobium sp. | reverse complement strand
CGAGATCACTGGCGAGCCGGTGTGGAATGCGAAGCCGGCTGGCGATTCAAGATCCGCCCCGAATGCTACCTCGCCAACGACGCCGTCTCGCCAGCCGACGCCAGAACAAATCAGCAAGTCATTCTCAGCTTTACGGTATCGAAGGATCTTCGAAAACTCTGCACGCATGCCGAGCGCAGCCGTTATTGCGGCCTGTTCCAGCAAATGCTCGACGGAGAAGGATTTAAGCGCCTCCATGCCGAAGTTGGACAGGACAGCCTGCTGTTCGAGACGATATCCGAGAATCGATCCGGTGCCGACAGCGTCAACCGCCTGCGCGAAGGATTTCTGGCTGGTGACCCTCGGATTATTCTCTTCGACCACCTCTGTCCCGCTTGTTTCAAGTTCAATATTCTTGGCGGGCATCTGACTTCAATCCTCCAAACGGCAGCACCGGAAAGCAACCGTCCGCGTTGCAAGTCGGCCAGTTTATTCGGGGAGACTACTGTGGAACCTTCAAACGCTCAAGGATGTCTGTGGGATGACCGAAACTGGATACAATGGACCCCCACCGGCCCGGTGCGCGGCACCCTCCAGCTTGCTCTTGCAACCAACAGCCTTACCTCAACAGGCTAACGGAAGAAAAACCAAAGCAGCAGGATGACGGGGATCGGAACACCGACCAACCACAACAACAAGCCTTTGCCCATGCCAAGTTCCTCCGATCATGCGGCGCACCGCGGTCAAGGCTCTCAACGCATGCGCTCCAGCTTTTGTTCCCAGCCTTCTTCCCTTCCCACTCAGCGATCAGTCTTCGCACAGGAAATGGATCGGCTTGAAACTTCCCCCGTTGGATGCCGCCGCCGAACAGGCCGTCAGTCCGATGATGAGATCGATTTCGGCGCGCAGGCGGATGAAATCTCCCGCTCGGCTGATTGGCGGGAGCACTTCGAGCTTCCCGGTTTCGCCTTCGACCGGCACGTTCATGAAAATATTGAAAGCGACAGGAATAGCATCGGGTTCAATGCCATAGGGCGCCAACGTCTCGGCGAAGTTGCCGAAGCATCCGCGATGGACAGGTTCACCCGGATAGAAATGGCGAAAGGTCGCCTCACTGCACGGCGTCAGGAGGAAATCATGCCGTCCGACCGTATCCTCGATAATGGCAAGCATCGGGTTTGAGCGGTTCGACCACAAGCGATTGCCGGTAGTCAGGCGAATTGTCTCTTCGTAGTCGAACGTACGACCCGAGGAAATCACCTCGCGTATGTCGCTGGCATTGAACGCCAGCAGATCGCTGACCTGGACTCCACACGGATCGATCACCCGCAACACCTTGCCCGCGCCAAGATGAAACGCGGTTCCCGTGCGCGGGGCGATCTCTTGCAGGCTCATTCGGCCAGAGTGCGCTTGTCGGAAAACGGACAGCGCCATTGATTATCAACCAGGCGCCCACTGTATTGCGCCGCTTCGCTCGCTTCGCCGTGGCGGGCAAGCATGGGGTTGATGTCGCCGGTGAGGGCCATATCGCGAACGAGGATGCGTTCGCGCATCTTCTCGTAGCGACCCTCCTCACGCAGACGCTCAAATTGCTCGTGCAGATTGAAAACGAGTGTCGGTCGAGGGAATCGCCGTGCGGGCCGCGATGCGTTGGGGTGAAGCCCCACAACGAAAAAGGCCTCGCCACCGAAGCTCAGCGAGAAGTGGGGATCGGACGGATCAGCACTGACCCGGCTGTCATAGGGCTGGCCCTGCCACGCATCCTTGTCAGCGATCGATTGGATTCGTTGCCACATCAACGCCTCGAATTGCATTTCATCCAGATCGTCGGGACCTTCGAAAGAAATCGCGAGGCTGCGCAAGCCTTCGGGCGCCGCGCGCTGTGCCGCCACCCAGTCGAGCAAGGCCTGATGGATTCTGAGATCGTCCCAGTTGCTGTCCAGACTGTGGCAAGTCAGCACTTTGAGCGTGCCGCGCGCCATCGCCGACTTGGCCCCGACACACGGGAAAGACGGCGCCGCAACGGCGTCCAGCAAGGCATCTTCTGCGCGGGCCTGCGCCAGTTGATCAACGAACACGGGCGAACCTTCCTTCAAACGCCCCGCCCTTCCAAGGGTGGTAACAAGCAATCAGGTATCGCTGACGGATCTCAGCGCTCGGCGATCCTTGGCTGATAAACTTCACTGGATTGCCATTGTTCCTCGCTTGGCGGCGTTTGCGAGGCAATTCGGCGTTCCCCACAAGAACGGAATCAGGCTGATGGTCAGCGTCAGGATTCAGATCAGGAATCGTGCCAGTTGATCCCAGACCACCTGCTTGGATTGGAGTGATGCAGTGTTGGCTGGGCTGCTTGATGGCAACGCAATAGCGGTCATTGTGGGCAACAGAGCCAGCCCCTGCCCCAGCCTGGCCGCCTTGACACCATTGAATGCTATTGCGCGCAATTCTGGCAATGCCGCTGTCAGGCCAGCCACATCCGCATACGAATTTACATGCAGGTGCATATCAAGGCTGCCTTCCCGGCGCGCGCTTGCAGCCATGTCCCACAGCGCTATTCGGTTCTCGAGCAGCTGTTCAAGACGGACCGCATAGCCCAGTTCCTGGAGGTTGCAGCCGATCACCCTTCCCAGCAGCACCCAGAACTGATTTCTCGGGTGCGCATAGTAACGCTGCGTTGTAAGCGACAACTCGCCCGGAAACGAACCCACGATCAACAGTTTGGCGTCGCTGCGGAAGACGGGGGGAAATCCAGTCTTAAGAGCACCGCTAATGTCTTCGTCAGTCATCCCAAGGCCCGGCAAATCAGCTGCCAATTTGCCGGGCGAGGAATTCAGATGCTAGCGCACACTGCCGCGACGGATCAAATTGACGATCGCCAGAAGCACAACTGCGCCGATGAACGACGACAACAGACTCATCGCGCTGAACGAGCCAGACGTGATTGGCGCGCCGCCAATGAGCGGGGTAATGATGAACCCTGCAAGAATGGCACCGACAATGCCGACCACTACATTGAGAAGCAGGCCCTGCTGTCCATCCGTGCGCATAACCATGCTGGCGAGCCAGCCGAGGATTCCGCCCACGATGATTAATATGATGATACCCATTTTTTTCTCCATCTTTGCAGGCTGAACTCAAGCCTGATGACAAAACGCGCGGCACTTGCGAATGTTGCAAGTCGGGCGAAAAAATTTTTGGTCTTAAGCAATCGGTCCAGCCGGTTGCAGGGCGAGCCAGACGGCGGAACCAATCCATGCCAGGCGGGTTTCAGTGCCGCGTCGCCCGGTTTGGGCGAGCTGGAGACACATTATGACTGAATTCAATGTAGCCGCGCGCTCGCCTGATGGGCGAGACGAAGCCGCCGAGGCCACGCTTGGCATGACGCAAAATGGTAAGGATCGCACAGCAGGAGCAAACAGCGCTTTGTCCAATGCTGCATCCGAAGTTGTGCGGATGGCGCAGAGCGTGGGCAAAACCTCCGCCGACACCTTCAGAAGCGTGAGCCGAGAAGCGGCAAAGGAGATGCAGCAGCGCCCCATCGCATCGATCGCTGCCGCGCTCACTGCTGGTGGTGCGCTCGTCGGGATGATCCTTGCTGTCCGCGGCAGGAAGCAAAGGTCCTCCCGCGCTGCCCGTTTTCGGGATTATGTCCTTAAGCGCAAATAGACCTGGCTGATCAGGAAATCGGGTGCGGAGATCAATTGCCTCCGCACCCGATTTCGTTTTACTGACCGCGAGTACAGGTTTCAGGCAGCTTCACTCATCATTGCGGGGTCCGGCGGTCCGTCAATGATGCGTGCTAGTGCCTGCCGACCGCGCGCAAGGCGGCTTTTGACCGTGCCGACAGCGCAGCCGATCACTTCAGCGGCTTCTTCATAGGAAACGCCATTTGCACCCACCAGCATCAACACTTCACGCTGACTGGCAGGAAGCATCTGCAGCGCGCTGAGGACATCCGAGAGGTGCACCGCGTCCTGTTGTGCCGGGGGCGAGATCAGCATTTGTTCGATCCATTCAGGATCCCAGCTTTCGCGCATCCTTTCCTTGCGGAACCGCGTGAAGAACTGGTTGCGGGCGATCCGGAACATCCAGGCCCTGAAGTTGGTGCCCGGGGTGAAGCTGTCGCGCGCGGCCCAAGCGCGGAGCATGGCATCCTGGACGATATCGTCGGCCATTTCCTTGCTGCGGCACAGCCCGCGGGTGAACGACCGCAAGGCCGGGATCAGCCGGACCATATCGTCCCGGAAAACCTGATCGGCGCTGGGGAAAATGGGCGAGACATTGTGCTCACACAGGCTGAAGCCGTAATCGAACTTTGGTATCGCGTTCATGCGTATTCTCCGCAGTTTAAATCGCTCGCAGCCAGCTGACGGTGCGGTATGCGCCTCCCCACTGTATCGGGGACGGCTCCTTGGAAGCTCCAAAATTAGCCCCATCGATCCGCCGCAAAAGGGTCGGAAAATACCCATTTATGCTTTTTTACCTGCGTAAATTCCCCGGTAGCCAGCTTTGGCCCAAAGGCGCGACCGAGCTTGTGGGCTTGACTCTAATGGCTATTTTTCAAGGTCTGAAACCTTCAGTATCTCGATCCGTTTGTGCCCACGCAAAATCGTTTATTTGCGGCGCAAATCTCACAAATTCCCGACGCGATTGTTTGTGGCCTTATTGGCAATCACTGATAGTATCCGGGCATGGTGGACGAGCGAGACCAGCCGTCAGGCTCAAACGGCTGGCGCGTCCGCAAAGCGATGCGTCAGACGGGGCAACCCGCCACGCAGGGGGGCGGCGCCCAGTCGCTTGCCCGGTCGCAATTCCCCATCGTCGCAATCGGCACGTCGGCGGGCGGGCTGGATGCGCTGACCCACCTGCTCGATGCATTGCCAGCCGCTTCCGGCATGGCCTTTATCCTGATCCAGCACCTCGATCCCAACCACAA
>JANLSP010000145.1:0-2057 GCA_031362485.1 Novosphingobium sp. | reverse complement strand
GACCGGCGATATCACTGCGATGCCGATCCTGCTGTTTGCCATCATTTTTTTCTGGACCCCGCCGCATTTCTGGGCGCTCGCGCTGTTCGTCCAGTCGGACTACGCCAAGGTCGGCATTCCGATGATGCCGGTGGTAGCGGGAGAAAAGTCGACCAGGCGGCAGATCCTCGCCTATGCCGCGCTGCTGCTGCCGCTGAGTCTGCTGCCCTGGTGGATCGAAGGTGCTGGAGCGATTTACGGCGTCGCGGCCGCGGTGCTCTCTGCGGTGTTTCTGCTACTGTCCGTTCGCGTCGGCTTGCGTGAGCGCAGCGGCGAGGACGACGCCATGCGGCCGGAAAAGCAATTATTCGGCTATTCGGTGATTTATCTCTTCGCCCTGTTTGCCGCGCTGGTTGCAGATCGTTGGTTGCTGGTGCAGGGATAGTTCCATGACCGAAACACCCAACACCGATTCCGCCAGTCATGATAACTAGCGCAAGCGCATCCAGCGCAGTCGCAGCATTGTCATGGCGCTGCTGCTCGCCGCCTTTGTCGTGCTGGTCTATGCCATCTCGATTGCCAAGATGACCTGAGCCATGAGCGCTGCTGTATCAAGCCTGCCGGATCGTGACATGATCCAGCGCAACCGCCGCGTTGGCCTGATGGCGCTGGGCTTTGCGCTCGCCATGCTGGGGCTGGGTTATGCGTCGGTGCCGCTTTATCGGCTGTTCTGCCAGGTCACCGGATTCGGCGGCACCACGCAGCGCGTCAGCGAGGCCCAAGCCGCCACTTTTGCTGTTTCAGGCAAGACTATGTCGATCCGGTTCGACGCCAATATTGATCGCACCCTGCCATGGCAGTTCCATCCGGAACGCACGACGGACTCAGTGCAACTCGGTGGCCGTAAAATGGCCATTTTTCTCGCACGCAACCTGTCGGACAAGCCGATAACGGGGATCGCGTCGTTCAACGTGTCGCCTGCCCAGGCCGGACGCTATTTCAACAAGGTGCAATGCTTCTGCTTCAACGAGCAGACCTTGCAGCCGGGCCAGGAAGTCCGCATGCCGGTGGTCTATTTCGTCGATCCCAAGATCGCCGATGATCCCGAGGCGAACGACATCGAACAGATCACCTTGAGCTATACTTTTCACCTGGCTGCGGATCGTTCCGCCAAGGCACTGGACCGTGCCGGATCAGGCGGTTAAGGGGCTTTCCGAAAGTTTCACCCAGCGGCGCTTTGCCGCGCAGAATCAAGAAGCAGGGACCCGCGAACATGGCCGGAACCAAGAACCACGATTATCATATCCTGCAGCCCGATATCTGGCCGCTGGTTGGCGCATTTTCCGCGTTGACGACCACCACGGGTGGGGTTTTGACCATGCACGGCAATCCGGCAGGCAAGTACGTCTTGCTGCTTGGTGCGTTCGGGCTGCTGCTGACGTTCTATTCCTGGTTCAGCAATATCGTGAAGGAAGCGCATGCTGGCGACCATACGCCGGTGGTGCAGTTGCATCTGCGTTATGGCATGATCCTGTTTATCGCATCTGAAGTGATGTTCTTCGTCGGCTGGTTCTGGGCATTCTTCGATTTCTCGCTGTTTCCTTCGGTAATGTCGAAAGCGGTCGAAGGCCAATGGCCGCCCAAGTCGATTGAGGCAGTGCTCAACGCCTTTGATTTGCCATTGCTCAACACGCTGATCCTGCTGTGCTCGGGCACCACGGTCACCTGGGCGCACCATGCGCTGATTCATGGCGACCGCGACGGGCTGAAAAAGGGCTTGTGGGCCACCATCGCATTGGGCCTGCTGTTTACCGCGATCCAGGCCTATGAATATTCGGTCGCACCGTTTCCCTTCGGCACGAACACCTATGGATCGGCCTTCTACATGGCGACCGGTTTCCACGGTTTCCACGTGATTATCGGCACGATCTTCCTGATCGTCTGCCTGCGCCGCGCTTATTTGGGGCATTTCACGCCGCGCCAGCACTTCGGTTTTGAGGCTGCCGCCTGGTACTGGCACTTCGTCGACGTTGTCTGGCTGTTCCTGTTCGTCGCCGTCTATGTCTGGGGTAACTGGG
>JANLSP010000124.1:0-1520 GCA_031362485.1 Novosphingobium sp. | reverse complement strand
CCGCGGGATGGCCGACGACCGCTGGGTCTGCTCGCTGTTCTTTTGATTTTTTTACCCGCCTCCCGGGGGGTGCGGCACCGGCCCACCCCCCCGGCCCAACCACCCTGCTGGTTGCTATCTTGTGGGGGGGTGGGCCGGGGGAGTGGGCCGGTGCCGCTCCCGCCGTGAGGCGGGAAAAAGACTCAATCGAACAGCGAGCTGACCGAGCTTTCGTCGGCAATCCGGCGGATCGCCTCGCCGATCAGCGGGGCGATGGGCAGGATGCGAATCGATTTTGAATCGCGCGCCGCATCGGTGGTCAGGATTGAATCGGTGATGACCAGTTCCTTGAGCGCCGAGGCGTTGACCCGCTCGACTGCCTGGCCCGAGAGCACCCCGTGCGTGATATAGGCCGAAACGCTCAGCGCGCCGGCCGCCATCAGCGCTTCGGCTGCGTTGCACAGCGTTCCGCCCGAATCGATGATGTCGTCGATCAGAATGCAGGCGCGGCCTTTCACATCACCGATGATATTCATCACTTCGGATTCGCCAGCCCGCTCGCGCCGTTTGTCGACGATGGCCAGCGGCGCATTGTCGAGCCGCTTGGCAAGGGCCCGCGCGCGCACCACGCCGCCGACATCGGGCGAGACAACCATCAGCGCTGAACTGCCATAATGTGCCTGGATGTCGGCCGCCATGACCGGCGCTCCATAGAGATTGTCGGTCGGGATATCGAAGAAACCCTGAATCTGCCCCGCGTGGAGATCGACCGCCAGCACCCGGTCTGCCCCCGCCGTGGTAATCAGGTTCGCCACCAGCTTGGCCGAAATCGGCGTTCGCGGCCCAGGCTTGCGGTCCTGCCGGGCGTAGCCGAAATAGGGCATCACCGCAGTGATCCGCTTGGCCGAGGCGCGGCGCAGCGCATCGATGCAGATCAGCAGTTCCATCAGGTTGTCGTTGGTCGGGAACGAAGTTGATTGCAGCACGAAAACATCCTCGCCGCGCACGTTCTCGTGGATCTCGACAAACACTTCCTCATCGGCAAAGCGGCGGACCGAGGCGTCGGTCAGCGGCATCTCGAGATAATCCGCGATGGCGCGCGCCAGCGGCAGATTGGAATTGCCGGCCAAGAGTTTCATGTGTGTGCCCCCGGGGACTGCGCGAGAATCAGTGCGCTGGCTCTAGCCGGGCGACGCGGGATTGCAATATTAGGGTAGGGGAAAGTGGCGATTGAATGCCGGTAGTGGGTTGTCGCCAACCGCATCAGTCGCCTTACCGCCCCTTGCGGTGCTCGCCCTTGACCCAGCGCACGGTACCGCTGCTTGCCCGCATCACCACGCTTTCGGTCGTCATCGTGCCGTCCTTGCGGCGCTTGACCCCGTCAAGCAGCGAGCCGTCGGTCACTCCGGTGGCAGCAAAGATGCAATCGCCCTTGGCGAGCTCTTCCAGCAAATAGATCTTGTTGAGGTCTTCGATGCCCCATTTGCGCGCCCGGGCGCGTTCGTCGTCGTTGCGAAACAGCAGTCGCCCGTTGAACTGGC
>JANLSP010000069.1:0-1658 GCA_031362485.1 Novosphingobium sp. | reverse complement strand
GCCCCTTTGTGGCTGCTTCCGCTGGCCGATTGTCTCGAATTCGCCGCCTTTATTGCCAGTCTGGGCGCAAGGACGATTGATTGGCGGGGGCGAAGGCTTACAATGGGCGGCAACGGTCGCATCGCTGCGCCAAACCATTCGCAATCGGAACTTCCATGAAATCGACGATTTTCCTCCAGGCGCCTTCTTTTGACGGCTATGATGGCGGCGCTGGTGCGCGTTATCAAATGAAGCGCGAGGTCAAGAGCTTCTGGTATCCCACCTGGCTCGCCCAGCCCGCCGCCATGGTCCCCGGCTCGAAGCTGATCGACGCTCCCGCACACGACCTGAGCTGGGAAGACATCGCCCATGAATTTGACACGGCGGAGCTGGTTATCCTCCACACCTCGACGCCCAGCTTCAATCAGGACAGCCGCACCGCGCGGCTGATCAAGGCGCGCAACCCCAAGTGCCTGGTCGGTTTCGTCGGCGCGAAAGTGGCGGTGCAGCCGGAAGAAAGCCTGAAGGACTGCGAGGCGATCGATTTTGTCTGCCGCGAAGAGTATGACTACACTTGCGTCGAGCTCGCAGAGGGCCGGCCCTTCGCCGAGATCGACGGGATCACCTGGCGCGGACCCGATGGCGCATTTGTGCGCAACAAGGACCGCGCGCAGATCGAGGATATGGACGCGCTGCCGATGGTCTCGCCGATCTACAAGCGCGATCTGGACACTTCGAAATACTACGGCGGCTATCAGCGCCACCCCTATATCAGCTTCTATACCGGGCGCGGCTGCAAGAGCCGCTGCACCTTCTGCCTGTGGCCGCAGACGATCAGCGGCCACAACTTCCGCCACCGCTCGGCGGGCAAGGTCGCTGAGGAAGTGGCCTATATCCTGCGCGAAATGCCCGAAGTGAAGGAAATTTTCTTTGACGACGACACCCTGACCGACGCGCACGAGCACGTAAAGGATCTGTCAGTGGAACTGGGCAAGCTCGGTTTCGGCAAACCCGGTTTCCCCGTCACTTGGGGCTGCAACGCCAAGGCCAATGTGCCGCGCGATGTGCTTAAAGTAATGAAGGAAAACGGCTGCCGCGTGCTGCTGGTCGGCTATGAAAGCGGCAACCAGCAGATCCTCCACAATATCAAGAAGGGCATCCTCGTCAGCAAGGCGCGCGAGTTCACCAGGGACGCGCACGAGCTGGGCCTGACGATTCACGGCACTTTCATTCTCGGCCTGCCCGGCGAAACGCTGGAGACGATCGAGGAGACCACCCGCTATGCGATGGAGCTCAACCCGCATACCATCCAGGTTTCGCTGGCAGCGCCCTATCCGGGCACGTTCCTCTATAAGCAGGCCACTGAAAACGGATGGTTTTCCGGTACTGACATGCTGCTCGATGATGGCGGCAACCAGCTCGCCCAGCTCTCCTATCCGCACCTGTCCAGCGCAGTAATCTTCGACAAGGTCGAGGAGATGTACCGGCGCTTCTACTTCCGCCCGCGCAAGATCGGCGCGATCATGGGCGAGATGTTTCGCGATTGGGACGTGATGAAGCGGCGGCTGCGCGAGGGCGTGGAATTCTTCGACTTCCTGCGCCGCCGCAAGGAAGCCGCCTGAGACTATGCTGGCTTCGGCGCTCGCGCTGGCCGCTGCGACGGCAAGTCCTGCTGTTGC
>JANLSP010000063.1:0-12215 GCA_031362485.1 Novosphingobium sp. | reverse complement strand
GCAGCGAGATTCTGGCAGAGCGCAAACGCGGGGCCGATGTAGAAATAGATGGCAGGGATGAACAGCCACCACATCAATTTTGCGAAGCCAAGATCATGGGTCCAATAGGCCAGGAACGAGGGAATGGTCGCAATGGCTGTAACAATCGCCAGCAGCCGCGTAATCTTGCGCGGATCAGTGTACGGTGGTCGGGCCACGATATATGCCATAATCAGCGAAGCACCAATGCCGCCGACAAGGTAGATCTGACCGAGCAGACCGCCAGCCGCGCCTTCATTCATTCCGTATTGCCGCTGGAGGAATAGCGGCGTGAACCACATCAGACCCCAACCCCAGAATGCCGACAGCCCGCTGGCCCAAATTGAATGCGCCAGGGCCTTTTGCGACCAGATGAAACGCAACGTTTCCATCACTGTCGGTGTCTTTTCGGTCGTCGCCGCGTCCAGGCGCCCCCGCTCTGGCTCCTTGACTGTAACCATGATTACAAGTGCCAGAATGAGCCCCGGAACCCCAAGCACCAGGAACGCCGAGCGCCAGCCGTGCAAAGTCGAAACATAGCCCGCGATATCGGTTCCCAGCCAGGCACCGATCGGTGCGCCCAGGGCGAAAACGGTCATGGCCATCGAACGCCGGTTGACCGGAAAATAATCGGCGATGATCGAATTGCAGGCAGGTGTTCCGCCAGCCTCACCGATGCCGACGCCGATCCGCGCCATAAGTAGATCGAAATATCCGCGGGTATAGCCGGTCAGGGTCGTCATCAGCGACCAGACCGCGACTGAAGCTACCAGCAGCGTGCGGCGGTTGGTCCGGTCGCACAACCAGGACAAGGGGATTCCCATCGTCACATAAAACAGCGCCAGCGGTATCCCCAGCGAAGCCGCGCCGGTGTCCGTCAGGTTAAGTTCCTTGCTGATCGGGCCGAGCAATGTGGAGAGCACATAGCGGTCGGCGATGCTGATAGTGTAAACCAGCATCATGATGAACAGCACGTACCACCGCTGGCCCAGTGTCGAGGCGTCGTCGGCATTGACCGGTGCTGCACTTGCCATGTTCATTCCCCTCGCGAGAGAGCCAGTTCCGGCCCCAGTATTTCACGCAACGGATCGAGATAGGGCGAAAAATTCTCCCATTGATCGACCCCGCCAGTAAAAATTGGCTGTCTCACCTGTTCAGAGCTCGCCGTGCGCACCGCACGTTCAGTCTGGTGAAAATTGATGCAGGCTTCTTCAAATTCGAGCCCGCAAAATTCAAGCAGTCGGCGAACCTGGGTTTCCAGATCGGCGACAACATCTTCATATTGAACCCGGAGCACCTTGCCCGGCAGCACCTTGTCCCAATGGTCCATCAGCGCGACGTAATCTTTGTAATAATGGCCGATTTCTTCGAGACCATAGGTGAATTCCTGGCCCTCGGCGAACAGCTGCTTGAAGCCGCTGAAGCAGCAGCCCATCGCCCCGCGCCGGGCGTCAATGATCTTGGCATTGGGCAGGATCAAATGAATGAGGCCGATGTGACGGAAATTGTTCGGCATCTTGTCAATGAAGAACGGTTTTCCCAATTTGCGGTGGATTGCTGTATCGCGGATGAAGGCCTCGCCGAAGTCGTTCAGCTCTTCGCGAGTCAATTCGCCCAGATTGGCAGGATATCGAGCCTCTTCATCGATCCGCCTCCGCCCGTCGAGCCGGTGTGCAAGCGCAAGAATGTTGGGCAGCTCAAGCGTTCCTTCGACCTGGCTGTGCGAAGCGAGGATCTGTTCGAGCAAGGTCGATCCGGCGCGCGGCAGGCCGAGGATGAAAATCGGGTCCGGAGCCTGGCAGCCTGACCCGGCATGTGCCGCAAACAGCGCCGACGTGCAGTGTTCGGCCTGTTGGCCAATTTCCCTGGAAATCTTGCGCCAGTCATAGCCGACTTCCTCGCGCTTCAGGCGGTTGCCTTGTTCGTAATAGGCAAAGGATTCGCCATATTCGCCGCGATCCTCCAGCGCTTTGCCGAGTGCGAAACACAGATGGTAGCGATCGACCAGCGCGGTTTTCGGCTCGGCCTCGCAAGCGCGCATTTGCGTCAGCTCACTATCGTCGAAGCGATAGGTCTTAAGGTTGGCCAGGCTCCAAAAGGCATCGCCGAAATCCGGCTTCACCCGATAGGCCTGCTGATAGTTCTCGATCGCCTCCGGCTGCCGCCCGATCGTCTTGAGCGCGTGACCCAATGCCAGATGGATGCTGGGATTGTTCGGAGCGCGGGCAGCATGATTACGATATAGATCAAGCGCGATGTCGAAATTGCCTATCGCCAGATTCTGGTTGGCGAACAGGATCTCGGCCTGCGGGCTTCCGGGCTGCTTGTCCACCAGCTGCGCGGCGGCTTCCAGCGCCTTGTCGAATTTCTGGCGCTTGCCCAGAATCACAACGTAGTCATGATGAGCATTGGTGTTGGCAGGATCGAGAACGAGGCACGATTCGAGCAGGAATTCGGCTTCATCGTATGAATTGAAGCGCAGGCCGATCTCGGCAAGCAGCCGCATGGCCTCCGGATGATGGCGATTGTGTTGGAGAAAGGCGCGGCACAGGTTTTCGGCCTTCAGGAGCTTGCCCTCTTGCACAAAGCTGGCGACGCTGAGAAGTTCGGGGGGCAGACTTTCGAAATAGGCAGCCTGCGCGGCGGCATTGGCCGCATCCTGCTTGCGGCCCGCCTTGGCTTGGAGCTGGGCAAGCATTCGCCAGGAGGCCAATAGCGCATTGTTGCGCATGACAGCGCCCTGGTAGGCGGCAAGCGCAGCGTCGAAGTCACCCTGCTCGCGCAGGCAATGGCCACGTTCCTGAAACGCCCGGCCATACGCAGGGTGCGCCATGGTCAGAACATCAAGTGTGGCAAGCGCCCTATCCAAATCACCAGTGAAGCGTTGGGCGACAGATTTGGTGTAAAGCGTATCGAGATGCGAAGGATCGAGTGCGAGTACTTCGTCGCAAAGCTTGATGGCATCTGCCGGATTGCCTCCCTGGAGTGCCGCTTTCGCCTTTTCGACGATGGGTCCGACGGTGGGGGTGAAACTGACAGCTTCGGAAGGCTCGCCAGCGTCGCCTGGCACCGATTGCTTGACCGCATTTGCCAGATCAGACCCTTGCAAGGAACGGCCTCCGTCCATCGGATAATTCAAAGCAAACAATTTCGCGTCCCGCGATGAATCGCCACGGAACGCCAAGGGGCAGATCTCACGCGAAGATGCATGGCGAGAGCCCCTTGCACGCATTGTGCAAGGGGCTCTGCCAAAAGTCTACATCGAGTAAGAAACCCGCAGGCCAAAGGTCTGTGGCCGCGAGGTTGTCACGCGGGTATCACCGTCGTTGGCGCTGGTGAACTGTTGCGGCCGTGCATCGCCAATGTTCTCGCCAAAAACTTCGACGCGCCATTGGTCCTTGCTGACGCCGATTGCAGCGCTGAAGGTGGTGAACGACGGCTGGTTGAATGAGCCCCTGATTGGCCCGATCACATCGCCCGATCGCACCGTCACACCATTGATGATCGCAGTCGGATTGCCGCAGGCATTATAGGGCGAACGGCAGCCGTTGTAGATGATGTTGGTGTTGTCGATATTGGACGTAATCGTCTTGCCAACATAGTGCATGCCGGCCTGTACATATGGCCTGAGGCCCGACGAGGTCTCCCACTCATAGCGCACGCGCATGTTGCCCTGGAACTTGGGACTTAGCGCCAGAGGGCTGCCGAGTGGCACCAGGATCCGCTGGCCGAGTATTTGCAGGGCAGGCACATAGCCGGTCAGCTTCGAGTCATTGTAGGAGAAGCCGGCACCGACCGTGAGTTCGCGCGTCGGACGCCAGTTGAGATCGCCCTCAAAACCATAGATGCGCGCGTTTGCCAGATTGACCACGAACGTCTGGTTGGAGATATTCTGGTCGAAGGCGGCCATCTGGATGCCGGTCCAGTCGATCTTGTATGCCGCCAGATTGAGCTGCATTGTCCGATCGAACAGCGCCAGCTTGGCGCCTATTTCATAGTTCTTCACGTTGTCAGGAGCATAGGCCCGATTGAGAGCGCACTGCGCCGCCGACAGGCCACCCGATCCGCTCGTGCTATTGCAGCCCTTGCGGTTGAAGCCGCCGGGACGGTAACCCTCCGAGTAAGTGGCATAGACCAGTTGGTCAGGTGCTATCTTGTAGGTCAAGTTGCCCTTGAAGATCACCCCGGAATAAGTCGTGGGGTTGATACCGGCCAGATTGACCGAAAGATTCGAACTCGTGTTGAAGTTGGTCGGCGGCACGGCGGCTGCGGTATAGGTGCCCGTCGCCGGGTTGTAGATGCCACGGGCGGCGGTGAAGAAGCTGGAGTTCGATCCGCCCCGCATGCTCACTTGCGAATTGTAGTAGCGCAGACCGCCCGTCAGGATCAGCTTTTCGGGAATCAAGTCGAACGATGCTTCGCCATAAAAGGCATATTGCCGGTCGCGACGTTCGATGACGTTGACGAAGCCCGTGCCCACCGGGCGCGGACCAAGGCCAAGCACGTTGGTGATGGGAGTTGGTGTCAGCGAATAGATAAACCCGGCGGCGGGCAGCGTGTAGCGCCACTCGGTATCGTCTTCGATCTTGTTGACGTCGTAGAAAGCGCCAAACGTGGCGCGGATGCGCTTGTCTGCCGGGGTCGTCAGACGCAGTTCGTGGGTCCAGCGCTTGTTCTTGTTGTCGACCATATAGCTGTTGGCCGGCGAATAGCAGGTGTTGCCCTGCGATGCGGATGACGCGTAGCCGGAGTAATAGACGCCGCGGTCGCAGTTGTAGAATGGCAGATAGAGGCCGATGTTCGCATAGGTTGCGTAGTCGGCATTCTGAATCGCGCGCCGATTGAGGTACGAGCCGGCGTAGATCACATCCAGCATGCCCAGGCGCCCGTTAAGCGTCAGAGTGGTCATGTCGAACGTGTCTTTGAGCGTGTTCGGGCTATACTTCTGGACTTTGAGGTCGCCAACCGAGGGATCATAGTCGAAGACACCGTCGGTGGTCAGCTTCTGGCGCATGTGCATTGCGCCGAGCGTCCAGTCATCGTTGATCTTCCATGTCGCTTCAAGACGGCCGCCGGAATAACTGGCGTCGTTGTAGTTATCCTCGACGAATGCCGAGTTGGAGATCGATTGCCGGTTCGGCGCAATATAGCCGCCGCTGGTGCCAGTTGCCGTGCCAACGCAATTGACCACTCCGACGCAGGACTGGATCGCCTGCGCAACCAGCAGGGGATTGCCGGTCGGGATCTTGCCCGGGCTGCCCGAATTGAAGGGCATCCGGTAAGTGCCAGGGACATTGTCGATATAGCCGCCCTGATTGTCGTTGAACACGACCAGGCGGATGCCGAACGTGTCCTTCACGATCGGGATGTTGACGAAGCCCTGGGCGGAATAGCTCTCACTGCCCCCCTTGGTCGTGCTGGCCGAGGCGCTGAAGCCTGCCTTGAATTCCGAAAGGTCGGGCTTGTTGGTGATATAGCGGATTGCGCCGCCCATGGCACTGGCGCCGAACAGCGTGCCTTGCGGCCCCGCGAGCACTTCGACGCGCTGCAAGTCGGCCGAATATACGTCGAGGTTGCGGCCTGGAGTCGAGCTCGGGGCATCGTTCAGGTAAAGTGCGACGTTCGGCTGCACACCCGCAACACCCAAAATCTGCGCGCCGGCCGTATCAGTCGACAGGCCGCGGATATAGATCGAGGAAATACCTGGCCCGCGAGAAGCAGTGCGTACGTTGGGGAGGTATTCAACCATCTTTTCGAAGTTCGTGACATTGAGCTTGGCCAGCGTGTCGCCGCCCAATGCCTGAATCGCCAGCGAGACCTTGTTCGCCGATTCCTCGCGGCGGGTTGCGGTGACGACGATTTCGGCAATGCTGCCATCGTCCGACGCGCCGTCCTGCGCAAACGCGGGCGCTGCGCCTGCGGTGAGCACCGTTACAGCGACAATAGCCGTCGACAATTTCCAACTGGCTTTCAATTTTCTTCTCCCCTTGAATTCAGATACTTCCCTGGCCGAAGACCCCGCCCTACCGAGGTTGCTCTGCGACATTTATACGGGGTGTGTGGTGTCCCCCGGTCAAGCGATCTGCAATTGACCAATTTTTCCTCACCGGTAAAATTAATTAATCGACGGATCACAACTTCTAAATGTTGCGATGAGAGCGCCTAATGTAGCTCCCTATCGATGGACCGAGCTGCGCCGCAAAGCTAACGCAGGCCACAAACGTAATCTGACCGGGAATTATCGATGCAAAGCGGCGCAAGTTTTGTAATTGTCGTAGCCACCAAAGACCGTAAGGGAATCGTTGCTGCGGTTGCGAATTCAATCGCCAGCCAAGACTGCAATATCGTCGAAAGTGCACAGTTTGGGGATAGCGAGACCGGCCAGTTTTTCATGCGAGTAGCGATTTCCGGCCCAGCTGGAATGACTGCCGAGAGCTTTACCGAGGCATTCAGTCCTGTCGCCACAGCTTTCCACCTTGATTGGCGGATCCATGATCTGCGGAGCAAACTGAAAGCGATGATCATGGTCAGCCAGGGCGGCCACTGCCTCAATGACTTGCTCTATCGGACTGCTACCAATCGCCTGCCCATGGAAGTCACAAGCGTGGTCTCCAACCACACGACCTGGCAGCGGCGAGCGGAACATGAAGGGATACCGTTCTACCACCTGCCGATTTCGCCAGAAACCAAGCTTGAACAGGAAGCCAAGCTGATCGAGCTGGTCGAGGAGCAAAAGGTCGATCTGATAATTCTTGCCCGCTACATGCAAGTCTTGTCCGATCAGCTATGCCGCAGGCTCGACGGCCGTGTGATCAACATCCACCACAGCTTCCTGCCCGGTTTCAAAGGCGCAAAACCCTATCACCGGGCCTACGAACGCGGGGTCAAGATGGTTGGCGCAACCGCACATTATGTCACTCCGGATCTCGATGAAGGGCCGATCATTGCCCAGGATGTATCGAACGTCGACCATGCCGATACGGTCGATGATCTGATCGCGCAGGGGCAAGATACGGAAAGCCGTGTGCTGGCGCGCGCGGTCAAGCTTCATCTCGAGCACCGGGTGATGCTGAACGGCAACCGCACGGTCGTATTCAAGTAGGCCTGGCGAAGGAAGTTGCAGGTGGCGTCCGAACAATCATTGCTGAGGGCTCTCGACGCTGCGGGTGTCGCCTGGATCATGCATGAACACGAAGCAGTCTTCACAGTTGAGCAATCCGCAAGGCTGCATGCTGCGATCCCCGGGATACACACCAAGAACCTGTTCCTTAAGGATGCTTCGGGAGAATTCTGGGTTGTCAGCGCCCCACACGACGCGCAAGTAGATTTGAAAGCCCTGCCCACGGCAATTGGCGCCAAGAAAGTCAGCTTTGGCAAACCAGATCACATGATGCGCCTGCTTGGCATAAGCCCCGGGTCGGTTACACCATTAGCGGCATTCAATGACACCGGCGGGACAGTGAAATTTGTGATCGACGGCCGCTTGGCAGACGCTGAATGCTTAAATGTCCATCCGCTGCGCAATACCGCGACCATTAGCCTTTCTGGATCAGGGCTGCTATCATTTCTGACCGGCACCGGCCATGCCCCCGCGGTAATTGCCGTCCCGGCTCCGCAATGAAACCCGACGACTTCGCAATGCCGACGTGGGGGACCAACTCGGCCGTCCGAGTCTCAAATTGCGCTCATGGCGATGAATGTTGAACCTCAGGAGAGCCGACCCATGAAAACCCGTGCTGCCGTTGCCTTCGCCCCCAAGGCCCCCCTCGAGATTGTCGAACTGGACCTCGAAGGACCAAAAGCGGGCGAAGTGCTGGTCGAGATCATGGCGACCGGCGTTTGCCACACCGATGCCTACACCCTCGACGGCTTCGATTCCGAAGGCCTGTTCCCCAGCATTCTCGGCCACGAAGGCGCCGGGATCGTGCGCGAAGTTGGCGCCGGAGTGACAAGCGTCAAGCCGGGGGATCATGTCATTCCGCTCTACACACCTGAATGCGGCAAGTGCAAAACCTGCCTCTCGGGCAAAAGCAACCTGTGTACCGCCATCCGCGCCACTCAAGGCCAGGGGCTGATGCCCGATGGTACATCGCGGTTCAGCTACAAGGGCCAGACCATCTTCCACTATATGGGCTGCAGCACCTTCTCGAACTTCACCGTGCTCCCCGAAATTGCCGTCGCGAAAATCCGCGATGACGCGCCGTTCCAGACTTCTTGCTATATCGGCTGCGGGGTTACCACCGGGGTCGGCGCGGTGCTCAATACCGCCAAGGTCCAGCCGGGCGACAATGTCGTGGTGTTTGGCCTCGGCGGGATCGGACTCAATGTGTTGCAGGGCGCGAAGCTGGCCGGCGCGAACAAGATCATCGGCGTCGATATCAACGCGACCCGCGAGGATTGGGGCCGCAAGTTCGGCATGACCGACTTCCTGAACAGCAAGGGCATGAGCCGCGAGGATGTGGTGGCAAAAATCGTCGCCATGACCGACGGCGGCGCGGACTATACTTTCGATGCCACCGGCAACACCGAGGTTATGCGCACCGCGCTGGAAGCCTGCCATCGCGGCTGGGGTACCTCGATTATCATCGGCGTCGCTGAGGCCGGCAAGGAAATCAGCACCCGCCCGTTCCAGCTGGTTACGGGGCGTAACTGGCGCGGCACGGCCTTTGGCGGCGCCAAGGGGCGCACCGATGTGCCGAAGATCGTCGACATGTACATGACCGGCAAGATCGAGATCGATCCGATGATAACTCACGTCATGGGGCTGGAAGAGATCAACACTGCCTTCGATCTGATGCATGCGGGCGAATCGATCCGGTCCGTGGTGATATTCTGATGGATCATCTCAGTGCCAATCGCAGTCATGGCGGCACACAGAGTGTTTACCAACACGAGTCCGCCGCGACTGGCACTGCCATGACCTTTGCGGTTTTCGTTCCAGATCACGCTCCCGGTGTGAAGCTGCCGGTTTTGTGGTATCTTTCCGGCCTCACTTGCACCCATGCGAATGTCACCGAGAAGGGCGAATATCGTTCCGCCTGTGCGGTGCACGGCATCATCTTCGTCGCGCCCGACACGTCTCCTCGCGGTGACAAAGTGCCTGATGATGAGGCTTATGACTTCGGCAAGGGCGCGGGCTTCTATGTCGATGCGACAAGAACGCCCTGGTCAACCCACTACCGGATGCGAAGCTACATCGAGCGCGAACTCCCCGATCTGGTCGCGTCGCAATTTCCCGCCGATATGGCACGGCAAGCGATCACCGGGCACAGCATGGGCGGCCACGGCGCACTGACTGTGGCATTGCGCAATCCGGACCGATTCCGTTCGGTCTCGGCATTTGCACCAATCGTCAGTCCGCTTAACTGCGCGTGGGGGGAAAAGGCACTGAGCGGCTATCTCGGTGTCGATCAAGCAACCTGGCGCGAATACGATGCCTGCGCATTGATTGATGGCGGCGCGCGGCTTCCCGACCTGCTGGTCGATCAGGGCGAGGCCGACGGCTTCCTTTCGGAGCAGCTCAAGACGAACCTGTTGTCTGAAGCCTGCGCGCGGGCAGGCCAACCTGCGACAATTCGGATGCAGCCGGGCTATGACCACTCTTATTATTTCATCTCGAGTTTCATGGCCGAGCATGTTGCCTGGCATGCAGATCGGCTGGCGCGGTGAGCTCCAAGGCACGCCTTGCCGAAATCGTCTCCGCTTACGCCGGGCGCGCCGGGCCACTTTTGCCGCTCCTCCATGATGTGCAAGCCGCATACGGCTGCATCGACCCTGAGGCGGAGGCGCATATCGCTGAAGCGCTCAACCTAAGCCGCGCGGAAGTTCACGGCGTGGTCAGCTTTTATCACGACTTCCGCAGCCAAGCTGACCCGCGCCCCGAGGTGCAGCTTTGCCGCGCCGAAGCGTGTCAGGCACGCGGGGTCGAAGCCATGGTGGCGGCAGGCGAGCGGGCCGCCGGGAATCGCGTGCGCTTGAAGACAGTCTATTGCCTCGGCCTGTGTTCGGTCGGTCCGGCGGCGCGGGTGGGGGATGCAGTCCATGCGCGGCTCGATGAAGCATCGCTCGTCCGGCTGATCGAAGCCGCATGACCACGGTCCGCATCTCTGACGACGCGGCTGCACTGGCCTGCGGCGCCGATGAAGTCGCCGACGCTTTTGCCGAAGCAGGTTGCACGATCGAGCGGGTATCGAGTTGGGGGATGCACTGGCTGGAGCCGCTGGCGGAGATAGGCGGGATCGGCTTCGGGCCACTGTCGCCTGACGACGTCTCGGCAGTGCTCGCCGGGACCAGTTCCATATCAGTCGGTCCGATTGCCCAGCACCCCTTCATCGCCCGCCAACAGCGGCTGACTTTCGCTCGCGCCGGGCGAACCCGACCGCTGAGCCTTGACGACTATGCTGCAACCGGCGGCTGGGCCGGCCTGACCCGCGCCCGCTCGCTCGCGCCCGAACAGGTCATCGCCGAAGTCACCCAGTCCGGCCTGCGCGGGCGCGGCGGGGCTGGCTTCCCTGCTGGGATAAAGTGGCAAACTGTCGCCAATGCGCCCGGTGCCCGCAAATACGTTGTCTGCAATGCCGACGAAGGCGACAGCGGAACTTTTGCCGACCGCATGCTGATGGAGGGCGATCCCTTTCATCTGATCGAGGGTATTGCGATTGCCGCCTATGCTGTTGGCGCGAGGCAAGGCTATATCTATGTCCGCAGCGAATATCCTCACGCCATCGCCAAACTCAATGAGGCGATTGTGCTGTCGGCGGACCTAGTTGCCCCCTTCCAGATCGAACTACGCGTTGGCGCTGGCGCCTATGTTTGCGGCGAGGAAACTTCGCTGCTCAATTCCATCGAAGGAAAGCGCGGCGAGGTCCGCGCCAAGCCGCCTCTGCCTGCACATCAGGGCCTGTTCGGACAGCCGACTGTCATCAACAACGTGCTCACGCTTGCCGCTGTCCCTCACATCCTGCTGGAAGGCGGCGCGGCGCATTATGACAGTCATGGCATTGCCCGCTCCAAAGGTACTATGCCGATCCAGTTGGCGGGTAATATCAAGCAAGGTGGGCTTTTTGAGGCCGCATTCGGCATTACCTTGCATGAGCTGATTTACGACATCGGCGGCGGCACTGCATCGGGGCGTCCGGTGAAAGCAGTGCAAGTCGGCGGGCCACTTGGAGCCTATATTCACCCTGACCGGTTCGACCTGCCCTTTTGCTACGAGGCCTATGCCGGGGTCGATGCGCTGGTCGGTCACGGCGGGATAGTAGTATTTGATGATACCGCCGACATGGGCAAACTGGCGCGTTTCGCCATGCAGTTCTGCGCTGCCGAAAGCTGCGGCAAATGCACCCCCTGCCGCATCGGCTCAACGCGGGGAGTCGAATTGATCGACCGAATACGCAGTGGTCCGCGCGGCGCTGACAGAGTAGAATTGCTTCCTCAGATCCACAATGCGCCCAAAGTCGGGCGCAGCCGCGAGGAGGACATCGTACTGCTCGAAGACCTCTGCGAGACGCTGAAATTTGGTTCGCTTTGCGCTCTGGGAGGGTTCACCCCCTTCCCAGTGTTGAGCGCATTGAAGCATTGGCCTGAGGATTTCACATGATCATCACCTGCGTCCTCGCCATTGGCGCAGTCATGTCCTTTGGCAGCGGCAAGGCATCGGCCGCAGTGGAGTACCGCAATGGGCTATGAACCGCAGTTTGATTTCGGCACGCCTGAAGTCGTGTCGGATGAACACGTCACGCTGACCATCGACGGGCGGGTTGTCACCGTGCCCGCTTGGATCAGTGTGATGCGTGCCGCTGCGCTGTCGGGCGGGTCGATCCCCAAGCTGTGCGCCAGCGACAATCTGGAAGCCTTTGGCTCGTGCCGCCTGTGCCTGGTCGAAATCGACGGCGCGAAGGGCACGCCCGCCAGCTGCACCACGCCCGCCGCCGACGGGATGCAAGTCCACACCCAGACGCCGCGGCTGCAAAAGCTGCGCAAGGGGGTTATGGAGCTCTATATCTCCGACCACCCGCTCGATTGCCTGACCTGCAGCGCCAACAACGATTGTGAGCTGCAGGATCAGGCCGCTGCAGTGGGCCTGCGCGATGTGCGTTATGGCTATGCCGGCGATAACCACCTTGGGCTGGCTGCCGACACGTCCAACCCTTATTTCGACTTCGACCCCAGCAAATGCATTGCCTGCTCGCGCTGCG
>JANLSP010000052.1:0-1602 GCA_031362485.1 Novosphingobium sp. | reverse complement strand
CTCGTCGCGAATGCGGACATCGCCGCCCAGGCCCAGCTTGTGGGCAAGCAGCGCCAACAGCAGGATTGCCACCAGCGACCCGGCAAGCTGGATGGCGATTGCGCTCATTGTTTGTCCGCTGCCAGCATGTCGACCATCGCGCGGACCGGGGCAATGTCATAGCCGGCGCTTGCCGGACTGGCGGCCAGGGTCGCAGGCTGCGCGCCGCGACTCGCCTCTGCCAGCGCCCAGAGCAAGGTGGAGCGGGTGCCGGAGCGGCAATAGGCCAGCACCGGCCCATCGGCCGCGCCCAATGCCGCGGCCATGGCCTTGACCTGTCCCTCGCTGAAACCGGCATGGGTGACCGGAATGGCGACATAATCCATGCCCGCCGCGCGGGCCGCCGCTTCGATCTCGGCGCCGGGGGTCTGATCGTCGCTTTCGCCTTCGGGGCGGTGGTTGACGATCAGGACGATGCCTTGCGCCTTCGCCTCGGTCACTTCGGCGAGGCCGATCTGCGGGCTGGCGAAAACCGTGTTAGTAATACGACGAAACATGGCAGCGAGACCTTTGCATCGAGGGGGCGTTTCAAGCCATCTGCCAAGCCTTGCCGGTGGAGGCAAGTTAGGACCCGGCATCAGCGCGATTATTGCACAAATGTCACACCCGGGACGCCACGACTGAACCCCTCCTGAATCGATTCGCCATGGTCAATTGTTTGGGTTATGCACAACCTTGCAGAGGAGGGCTCCGCGCAGATTGCGTGTCCCAACCTGTGGCGCCTGTCGCGATTGTCCGCGCGATCTGGCGATGAGGATAAGGGCAAAGAAGGTGCGTCGAGTAAGATGAGTTTTGACAGAGGACGTCGCGGCCGGGGCCGGGACAAGCGGGACGGTTTCGGCGAAGACGGTTTCGATCCATTCAGTGGCGGCGGCGGCGGTGACCGTTTTGGCGGCGGTGGCGGAGACCGGTTCGGTGGCGGTGGTGATCGCTTCGGCGGTGGCGGCGGTCGTGGCGGCGGCGGCGGGTTCAACAGTGGTCCTCGCAGCGGCGGCGGCGGCGGTGGTGGTGGCTTCGGCGCACCGCGTGGCGGTGGTGGCGGCGGCGGCATGCCCCCACAGGTCGTTGGCCAGGGCACAGGCGCAGTAAAATTCTTCAATGCCCACAAGGGCTTCGGCTTTATCCAGCAAGACGGCGGCGGCGAGGATGTGTTTGTCCATATCAGCTCGGTTGAGCGCGCCGGGCTCGAGGGCCTGGCCGAAGGTCAGCAGCTGGAATTCACTCTGGTGGATCGCGGCGGGAAGATTTCGGCCAGTGATCTCGTGGTCGTTGGCGATGTCATCGCAGTCGAGAAGCGTGAGGCGCCGCAGCGTGAACTGACCGGCGAGCGGGCAACCGGAACGGTCAAGTTCTTCAACTCCATGAAGGGCTTCGGCTTCATTACCCGTGACGACGGCCAGCCTGATGCCTTCGTGCATATCAGCGCGGTGGAGCGGTCGGGCATGCAGAATCTGAATGAGGGCGACCGGCTGGAGTTCGATATTGAGGTCGATCGACGAGGCAAATACTCGGCGGTCAACCTGGTGCCGAGTCAGGGCTGACCCCTTTTCGCACCCCGGCTTC
>JANLSP010000031.1:0-4007 GCA_031362485.1 Novosphingobium sp. | reverse complement strand
CCAGCGTCGGGTTGAGTTTCAGCGCGCCGTTGATCATGCCGACGCGGGCCGCGCCGACCGGGCCCATGAAGGGAATGCCGGAGATGGTCAGCGCCGCCGAGGTGGCGACCATGGCCAGAATATCGGGATCGTTCTCAAGGTCGTGCGACAGCACGGTGACGACAACCTGCGTGTCGTGGCGGTAGCCATCGGGGAACAGCGGGCGGATCGGGCGGTCGATCAGGCGGGAGACCAGCGTCTCCTTGTCGGTCGCGCCGCGTTCGCGCTTGAAAAAGCCGCCCGGGATGCGCCCGGCGGCGAAGAACTTTTCCTGGTAGTGAACGGTGAGCGGGAAGAAATCCTGCCCTTCCTTGACGCTCTTGGCGGCGGTCACCGCGCAGAGAACGACTGTTTCGCCATAAGTGGCGAGGACCGCGCCGTCAGCCTGACGGGCTACGCGGCCGGTTTCCAACGTGAGGGTCTTTCCGCCCCACTCCATGGATACGGTTTTGACGTCGAACATGTGTTTTCCTTCTGCCCGCAGGCCCTATTGCTCTGCGGGTTTTGCTGCCGGGGTTTCCGTCCCGGTCCGGTTCGGGGCGCTTTTGGCCCCATGGCCTCCGCCGCCGAAATGCGCGCGGAGCCCCAAACGCAAAAAGCGGCCCGGCCTCAGTAAACGAGGGGGGAGCCGCTTTAGCGAAATTACTTGCGAAGCCCAAGCTTAGCGATCAGCGCGTTATAGCGATCGACATTGCGGCTTTTGAGATAATCCAGCAGCGAGCGCCGCTTGTTGACCATCATCAGCAGGCCTCTGCGTGAATGGTTGTCTTTGTGATTGGCCTTGAAATGGCTCTGCAGTGTGTTGATGCGGCTGGTCAGGATAGCGACCTGAACTTCCGGCGAGCCGGTATCGTTGTCACTGCGGCCATTATCCTTGATGATTTCCTGCTTCTTTTCGGCGGTAACCGACATATGCTTACTCCGCGACATCGGGAAGATTGAACCCCCGCACGACCCTGGCATCTCCGCCAGAAAGCTCGACGAGTGCGAGGGGAACAGATCCCGTTCGCGCCCAGTAAAGCCCGTCGTTATGGGGCAGTCCGGTCAGAACCCGGCCCTGTCGGACCATGCCTGCCTGTTCCGGACCGAGGTTTAGAGCCGGGATGTCGTCCAGCCCTGCCTCCAGCGGCAAGAGTACGTTCTCAAGCGCCGCGCCCTTGCCCAGTTCGTTCAATTTGTCCAGCGAAATCGCCGAAGCGAGGGAAAACGGCCCGGCGCGGGTGCGGCGCAGATGCGTGACATGGCCGCAGGTGCCGAGCGCAAGCGCGATGTCGCGGGCAAGGCTGCGGATATAGGTGCCCTTGGAAACATGGGCTGCAAAGGTCAAATTATCCAGCGGACCGTTTTTGGCGACACGAGCGGAGATCAGTGAGTAAACTGTCACCGCCCGTCCCTGCAATTCCACCGCTTCCCCCGCCCGCGCCCGGTCGTAGGCTCGCGCGCCATCGACCATCAGCGCCGAATAGGCCGGCGGAACCTGTTCAATTGTCCCGGTGAAGCGCGGCAAAACCGCTTCAACCTGCGCCAGCGAAGGCCGCACGTCACTCTCCAACACCACCTTGCCCTCAAGGTCGAGCGTGTCGGTCTCCGCACCGAACTGCACGGTAAATTCGTATTCCTTGCTGGCATCAAGCATCCGCCCGGCCAGCTTGGTGGCCTCGCCCAGCGCAATCGGCAGCACTCCCGAAGCCAGCGGATCGAGCGTGCCGCCATGGCCGACCTTGACTTTGCCGTATCCCGCTTCACGCAAATTGCGCTTGACCGCAGCTACAGCCTGCGTCGAGCCCAGTCCGAGCGGCTTATCGAGGATTATCCAGCCGTTTGGCGCGCTCACGCTCCGGCGATTCCTGCCGCGAGAGTCATGTATTTGCCTGTCACCCATTCGAACGGCGGCATCAGAAAATCGCCCACTGGATTGAACCCCGGTACCAGCCAGGGCAGCACCACTACCAGGCCGATCACCAGCAGGATCCCCCACTTGTGCAGGCGCGCGTATGCTGGCGCGATCGAGCGCGGCAGCAGGCCCTCGACGATGTGCGAGCCGTCAAACGGCGGGATCGGCAGAAGGTTGAACAGCGCGAGGAAAATGTTGATCGTGATGAAGTTGAGCAGGTTCGCCGCGAGGAACCGCGCCGCCACCGACGGATCGGTCACTTCGCCAAAGGCCGCAAGCACGCCGCCCAGCGCAATCGCGGCAAACCCCGCCATGATGAAATTGATCCCCGGCCCGGCAGCGGCGACCAGCATCATGCCGTAGCGCGGATTGCGCAGCCGCCATTTGTTGACCGGCACCGGCTTGGCCCAGCCGAAGATCGGCCCTTTCGCCAGTGCCAGCAGCCCCGGCAGGATCACCGTGCCAACCGGATCGACGTGGCGCAGCGGATTGAGGCTGAGGCGGTTTTCCTCCGCTGCGGTCGGATCGCCCAGTGCGCGGGCCATCCAGCCGTGTGCAACTTCATGAAAGACAATGGCGAGGATCAGCGGGATGATCAGGCTCGCGGCCTGGAACAAGGTCTCGTTCATCCGGCCAGAGCCTCCGAAAAATGCTTGCGACACAAGGCAACATAGCGATCATTGCCACCGATCTCGGTCTGCGCACCGGCCTTCACCGCCGCGCCACTCTCGTCGATACGCAGGTTCATCGTCGCTTTGCGGCCACAATGGCACACAGCTTTGAGTTCAACCAAACTGTCGGCAATGCCAAGCAGCACGGCAGAGCCTGGAAACAGATCGCCCTGAAAGTCGGTCCTGAGGCCATAGCACAGCACCGGAATATTCGCCTCGTCGGCAAGGCGCGCAAGCTGCCAGACCTGCTCGGAGGTGAGAAACTGAGCCTCATCGAGCAGTAGGCAGGCGAGCGGCGCTGCGCGGTGAGCAGCCATGACCCGGTCCCACAAGTCGGTCGCGCCATCGAAGCGGTGCGCCTCGGCATGCAGCCCGATTCGGCTCTCGATCGCCTTCTCGCCGCCCCGATCATCAAGCGCCGCAGTCCACAGCATCGTGCGCATGCCACGCTCGTGATAGTTGAAATTCGCCTGCAAGAGGTTGGTGCTCTTGCCCGCATTCATGCTGGCATAGTAGTAATAGAGCTTGGCCATGGGGCGTGTCTGGCCTCAAGCCCCTGCTTCGGCCAGCAGTATTTCCGCCAGCGCCTGCGGACGCGTGTTCATCGCCTGGTGGCCGGCATCGAGATAGATGGCGCGATCGGCATGCAACCGTTCGGCAAAGCGCATCTGCCATTCGGGCGGCAGCGCCAGATCCTGGAGGCAGTGCACGTAAGTCACCGGCATAGCCGCGAGGTGATCGGCCTTCCAGTCGCTGTAGCTATAGCAGCAGGCCTGCCACATATCCTTGCCCAGCTTTGCCTGGAATTCCTGCGCCGCCGCATCGTCCATGTCGTTGCAGAACATCAGGGCAAGGCGATCTTCCATGCTTGCGCTCATCGGATCGACCGGCCAGCCGACCTGATCAGGGTTCTGGCCATGCAGGCCAAGCCCCATCTGGTCGAGCGTCGACTGTCCGGGCAGCGGCAAGGTGCAGCTGACAAATACCAGCTTGCGGAACAGGCCGGGGGCAAATTCGGCCATCTGCGGCATGGTCATACCTGCCTGGCTATGCCCGACCAGCACGACATCGTGCATGTCTGCCGCGACAATATCCGCGTTCAGTTCGCAGGTGATATCGATGAACTCGATAGCCGAAGTATCCCGCCCGCGTTTCGCCCCGCAGCCCGGCGCATCGAGCGCGAGATAACGCTGGGCTTCGGGCGATTGGTGCATCATCGCTTCAATCGTCTCGTCCCACACCCAGCCGCCCTGCCCGCCGCCGTGCAGAAATGCAAAATCAGTCATCGTCCGGCTCCTCCAGATCCCGCGCCACTTTAGGCTGGGCGAGCAATGTCTCGATCTTGGCGGCGACATCGAAGCTCTCGTCGCCGGTAAATTTCAGCTTCGGCGCATATTTGAGCC
>JANLSP010000017.1:0-3176 GCA_031362485.1 Novosphingobium sp. | reverse complement strand
GTGACGATCCGCGAATAGGCCGCGCCCATCACGGCGAATTGCACCAGATTGCGGGCGTCGCATTCGGTGTTGGCGCCCAGATCCAGCATGCAGACGTCGTTATCGCCCAGCGTCGGCAAAAGCGCCGAGAGCGCAGGCCGGTCGATGCCCGGCATGGTGCGCAGCGACAGCTTGGCCATGGCCATGAGCGCTCCGGTATTGCCCGCGCTGACCGCAGCCCCGGCTGCGCCTTCCTTTACGGCATTGATTGCCATGCCCATCGATGTGGTCTTGGCGCGGCGGATCGCCTGGCTGGGCTTCTCGTCGCCGCTGATTGCATCGGGAGCATGCATTATCTCGGACGCAGCGCGCAGGTTCGGATGGTTTTGCAGCGCCGCTTTGATGCTTGCTTCATCGCCGACCAGCAGGAACTTGAAGCGGTCGTGACGGCGCCGGGCAAGTGCCGCGCCTTCGACCATGACGCGCACGCCTTCATCGCCGCCCATCGCGTCAACGGCGATACGCGGGAGGCTCATGGCTGCAAATTTCCGGGAATTGCGGGCTTAGAGCCCGACCGCGATGACTTCGCGTCCGTTGTAGTGGCCGCAAGCGCCGCACAAATTGTGGGGACGCTTGAGTTCGCCACAGTTGCTGCATTCGTGGAAGGCATCGACTTTCAACGAATCATGGCTGCGACGCATGCCCCGGCGTGAGGGCGAAGTTTTTCTTTTTGGGACAGCCATTGCGGCACCTGTTCCTGCAAATCATCCGGGACAAAACGGCCGGGTTACGTTCTTGAATGCCGCCCTAGGCCAAGCTTTCAGCGCGCACAAGCCTGCAGCTGCAAGCCCCCGCGCCATAAGCCCCTCCGGCGACAGCGAAGGCGCGCCTATAGCGAAAAACGCGCGGCTTGCAACCCGTTGCCGAATGGCTATTCCTGCGACTTCAACCTGGGGGAGAAAATCATGCTGCTGACAACCACACTCTGCTTTGCCGCAGCTGCTGCTCTGGTCAACATCTGGCTGGCAATGCGCGTTGGCAAGATGCGCGGAACGGCGAAGGTCTCGATTGGCGACGGCGGCAACGAAGCGCTGATCCGCCGCATGCGCGCCCAGGCTAATTTCATCGAGCAGACGCCGATTACGCTGGTGCTGGTCGGGCTGGTCGAATTGGCAGGCAAGGGCGGCCAGTGGCTGGCCCCGGCTTGCGCAGTCTTCATCATTGGCCGCATTGCGCACGCCTATGGTATGGACGAAGGCTTCAAGCCCGGCCGTGGCATCGGCATGCTGACCGCGATGCTGTTTCAGCTGGTGCTGATCGTCGTGGCGGTGATGGCAGCGACCGGCAAGCTCTAGCCGAAGCGCTCGTCCGCCACGAACGGATTGGTCCGCCGCTCCTGACCAAACGTGCTGGTCGGCCCGTGTCCGGGAACGAAAGTCACTTCGTCCCCCAGCGGCCAGAGCTTGCCGGTGATCGAATCAAGCAGGTCCTGATGATTGCCCTGCGGGAAATCGGTGCGCCCGATTGATCCGGCAAACAGCACGTCGCCGACAATAGCCAGCCGCGAGGGTGCGTGGTGGAACACGACATGGCCGGGTGTGTGGCCGGGACAGTGGACGACATCGAGCGTCACCTCGCCGACCGTGACCTTATCGCCCTCCTTCAGCCAGCGGTCCGGCTCGAAACTCTCGCCGTCCATGCCGAAGCGCATCGAGGCATCATCCAGCCCTTCGATCCAGAAGCGATCGGCCTCGTGCGGACCTTCGATGGGCACGCCCATCTCTTTCGCCAGCACGCCGGCCTGGCCGCAATGATCCATATGGCCGTGGGTGACGAGGATCTTTTCCAGTGTGACGCCGGTCTTTTCGAGCGCGGCTTTCAGCTTGGGCAAGTCGCCACCCGGATCGACCAGCGCGCCGCGCATGGTCCGGGTGCACCAGATCAGCGAACAGTTCTGCTCGAAGGCAGTGACAGGCACGATGCCGACGCGCAGCGGAGGAGAGTTGGTCTCGGTCATCCCTCGCAAATGGCCCGGCGTGGCAGCAATTACAACCGCCCGCTCTTCCACACCACTCGGCCGATCACCTCAACCTCGCCCGCAGGCAGTTCGATGGCGCGGTAGGCGGGATTGTCGCTGATCAGGCCGATTGCGCCCGGCCGGCCAGTCTCGAGCCGCTTGACCAGCAAGGCATCGCCCGTGCGCACGACATGGATACCGTCGCTTGGGGCCCGCCGTGAGCGATCCACCAGAATTTCATCGCCATCGCGCAAAGTCGGCTCCATCGAATCGCCTGTCACCGCGATGGCCGAAAGCTGTGAAGGATCGAGCCCTTGCCCGCGCAGCCAGCGCGCGGCGAAGCGAAAGGCGCCGATCGGCTGCTCCTCGGCGGCCCATGCCCCCGGACCAGCCGAAGCGCCCAGCGCAAGGCGCGGCACATCCACCCAATCAGCCCGCGGCGATTTTCCTCCGACTATCCGGGAATTTTCCTCCGCGCCGCCAAGCACCGATTCGTCAATGCCGAAGAACTGCGCCAGTGTGCGCCGGTCATTCTCTTCGAGCTTGCGCGGGCTGCCCTTGCGAACAAATTGCTGCAAATAGCTCATATTTCTGCCGATTAATGCCGAAAGCTGGGCGAGGCTGACGCCACGGCTGGCGGCCAGATCGAGCAAGCGGGTGCGCGGATCGGTGTCGTTCATAAAAACGTCCTACACGAAAGATTTTTCCTAGACAAGTTGGATTTCAACAGGAACATAGAGTGAACATGATTCGCCGATTCGTCCGCTAGAAACCCCAGGGGGAAATGCCCATGCTGATCTACAAAATCGAAAATTTTCTGCGCGAGACCGGGATGGCCTGGACCAAATTCGGCCGCCTCGCAGCGCGCGATCCGCGCTTTGTCCAGGACCTGCGCAACGGTCGCACGCCCGGCCCGGGGACCTGCCAGCGCATCGAGCGCTTCATCGCCAGCTACGGGGAGGCAGCCCATGCAAATTGATATTCAGGCCGACAAGGCGATGATCGCGGCGGCCCGCAAACCTCACGTCCGCCGCCCCTGGCTGCAATTGCTCAGCGCAGTGATGGAACTGGCCGGCGGCGGGGCGGAACTGCTGCGCCATTCCGAAAGCCCCTGGGCCAGCGTGACCTTCACCGGCAGCCGCCACAAGATCGCGCTGGCCTTCAACGGCAGCGATGCTGC
>JANLSP010000006.1:0-8072 GCA_031362485.1 Novosphingobium sp. | reverse complement strand
GTTTTGGCGGGGATCAGCACCTCTGCAGCTGCTGAGAGGCCGTTTACTGTGAGGATGCCCAGCGTCGGCGGGCAGTCGATCAGGATCACGTCGTAGGGGGTTGAAAGCTCTTCAAGCTGATCGCGAAGCACATGGGCGGCTCCATAAGGGCTGAGCAACTCCGCCTCGGCGGCTGACAGCCGAATGCTGGCGGGCACCAGGTCGGGGCGGCCACTCGTAACTCCCATGACAATCATCCCATTCAGTGGGCGGCCCTTGACCAGCGCAAAATAGATGGTCTGGTTCGCGTCCTCCAATTGCTTGAGCTGCTTGGGGTCAAGCCCCAGCGAAATCGACAGACTTGCTTGGGGATCGAGGTCAATCGCCAGGACGCGCTTGCCCTGGGAAAGGAATGCATGGGCCAGGTTGACGGTGGTGGTGGTTTTTCCGACGCCGCCTTTCTGGTTGGCGATGGCAATGATGCTGGGTTGCATAAGGGTATTGCTATTCTATCACGCCACCACGGAACTTTCTGCCGAGATCGCAGGCATATGGTTCCAACTTAATCGACTCGTCGCAGCGGCGTACTTTGGGTGGAGTCCGGTCAGGCAGCTTTCGGGTCCAAAATTGGGAAAGCGGACACAGCCTTAGTGGCAGCAGGTGGCCGGGCCCTGACGGTCTGCTTCTTGCGAGTGAGTTGTGGAAAGCGGATTTAGCCAACCTTCGGGCGCTGCATTTCAGCCAACACCCGTATGCGCTGGCGAAAGGCTTGCTTGAGCATCAGAGCGCCAGGCGATTGCGTGCGGCGCTCTAACGTATACATTACAATCCGGGCCTCGCGGGGCTGAACGTTTGGGTCACGCGGCAATTCATCCAGCACTCCAGCAATCATCTCCTCAGTGACGGCAAAGGTGGATGACTGCCAGATTGCATCGGAAGCAGCCGTTAAGGCGGAAAGCGTTTCAGAATCCTCCACCACGTGCGGTGCCCCGTTGGCGTATGGTCGAAGGTCATCGGGGATCGAAATTCCTGCTCTGCTAGATACGAGAGTCAGAAATGTGCCTGACGCGCCCTCAGTAAGCAGGGGATGTCCCTTCCGCACGATGAAGCTCACAGGGAAAGGCCCCAGAGTCTCGGCGCGAACCGGCGGTGCGTCGGGCACTTGCCCTTCGGCGCTGACGAAAAACTCGATCTCGCCGGCAACGAGAAGCGGCCAAAGCGCCTCTACATTGCGCACGACAACCTCGTTGATCAGGTGAGGAGACGAATGCAGGCGCTGTTGCAAAGCGTCCTTGAGCAGCACCCGCGCCGGCATGGGCGCCATGCCGAAACGGATTCGGCCAAGCTCGCCCGTTGCGGTGAGAGATGCCTGGCGTTCCAGTTGGTCCGCATTTTCGAGCAGCACTGCTGCGCCATCGACGAAAATCTGGCCCTGCGGAGTCAGGTTGACCCCCGTCCGGTCGCGATCGAACAGGCGCATCCCGAGCTGCCGTTCCAGCGATTGGACCGAACGAGTCAATGCAGGCTGGGAGATGCCCAGGTCTTCGGCGGCGCGCGCGTAGCTGCGGCGCCGGGCAAGCGTTACGATATATCTCAGGCTGCGAAGATCGAGCATTGGCGTCCAAGTTATCAAAATGTGATGAATAATGCATTGGACGTAATCTGACCAGCGCGCGATTGTCTTGGCAGGAGGCGTTCCGCATGCAAAACCTTGGGCAGTGGGTGCTGGCAGTCACCGGCATTATTTTGGTGGCCGAGATCGTGGCCGGTCGACACCGAGCAATCTATAGCAGCAGCGACTGGTTCGTGAACGGCATCTGCATCTTCATCGGAACTGCTGTCAGGCCCCTCGGTGCGGTCGCAGTCGCCTTCGTAATCGGCTGGCTATTGCCCGCTGGCAAAGGCGCGCTGACCGGGATGCCTTTTTGGCCCGCCGTCCTAGCAATCGTTCTGGTGGGGGAGTTTGCCAACTACTGGGTTCATCGCCTGTCGCATGAATGCAAAGATTCGCGTTGGTTTGATTGGCTGTGGCGGATGCATCGCACCCATCACACGGCCAAGTATGTCAATGTCATACTGAATTTCCGCATCAGCGTGTTCTGGGCACTGGTTGCAGGGCTAACCTGGACATTTTCGCTTGCGCTTTACCTCGGCCTTGCCAAGCCCACCATCGTCGCCATCGGCCTGTTCTCGTTCTGGGGCATCTTTACCCACAGTGATTTCCGCTGGGATATAGCGTTGCGTCGCCACTCTTGGATTGGACCCATTTTCCGCGGCCTGGAACATGTGATTGTCTCGCCCGGCATGCACCATAGCCATCACGGTTATGGCAAGGATGGAGGCAACTACCGCAATTTTGGCGTGCTTCTGTCGATCTACGACTGGATGTTTGGGACGCTGCATATACCGGAAGGTCGACCATTCCGTTACGGCATTCCTGGGGCAACTCCGCACTGGGCGGACGACGCCTTCTCACCGTTCAATGTCGGCACGCTGCTTACGCGAAAGCACCCTGCCCCGATCGCGCCAAACCCTTGAACGAATGCCGCCACCTTTGGATTTCGAACGACTACCAATTCGGCAATGATCCTGATCTCATCCCGCGAACAGCGCCACGAAAGCCAACATTGCAAGATGACGATTGCTATCACTTCCCTGTGCAATTGTGAGGTTATTTCGCGTGAGTCCGCTATTGAGCGTGACGCCGCTTTCGGAAGTCGGCTAAGGGGAGTCGACGTTCGCGCGCGATTGGAAGCAGGGAGACGTCGAACCTTGCACCTGATGATAGCGAGCGAAGAATTATGTCACGCGCCGTTCCGTGAATGACGTCAAAAGGCATCCAACCAGCGCCGCTCCTGCAAAAAGCGCGCCGACAAGAAATGGCATATCTGGACCCGCTGCGTCCCAGACGAGGCCCGCAATCACGCTCGCAGCGAGCATCACGATTCCGGTGACAAGACTGAAAACACCATAAGCGGAGCCTCGCAGCGCGGGCGGTGAGTGGTCCGCTACTAGTTTGGCGAACAGGCCCTGCGTGGCGGCCATGTGTGCGCCCCACAGCGCAATGCCCACAAATGCGCCCGAAACACCCGGTAGCATCGACAGCGCAAAGTCGGCGGCTATCAAAAGGATAAGACCGACGATGAGCATGGCTTTTGCGCTCACCTGATCCGACAAACTGCCCAATGGATAAGCAGCAACTGCATAGACGGCGTTCATCGCGACGAGAACAAGCGGTGTCAGCGCAAGCGGCAAGCCTTCAGTATTGGCTTTGAGGATTAGGAACGCCTCGCTGAAGCGCGCGAGTGTGAATACGGCCCCGATGATGACAACCAGCCAGAAGGCGCGAGGTAGCTGGCGCAGATCGGCGATGCGAACGGGGGGCCGGGCCTCCCTTTCACCCGCCGGGCGCTTAGCGTCCTCAACGCCCACGAGCACAAGTGTCACCGCAATGCCCGACGGGATTACCGCAAGCCAGAACACTGCGCGCATGTCGTTGGCAAACGCCGCCATCGCTAGGATTGCAATCAGCGGTCCGAGGAAAGCGCCGAGCGTATCGATTGATTGACGCAGCCCGAACGCGCGCCCGCGAATTGCGGGAGGGGTGATGTCAGCGACCAGCGCATCGCGCGGCGCGCCTCGCAGTCCCTTGCCGATGCGGTCGGCAAAGCGCGCGCCCATGATCACCGGCGCGGTTCCGGCCAGCGCGAACAGCGGCTTGGACAGCGCGCCAAGGCCGTAGCCGATCAGTATTAGCGGCTTGCGCTTGCCCATGCGGTCCGAGAGATAGCCCGAGAAGACCTTGGTGATCGAGGCCGTTGCTTCGGCAATGCCGTCGATCAGCCCGACCATTGCCACGCTGACCCCGAGCGTCGCCGTCAGAAACAGCGGCAGAAGCGCATGGATCATCTCGGACGAAATATCCATGAACATGCTGACGAACCCAAGCGCCCAGACGGTTCGGGGGATAGGCACGCGCCCGAGTGGCGGCATCGACGCCATCAGTGCCGCACATAGCGTTGCAGGCTGACCCGCAGACCTATCCGCACCTCATCGCCGGGATTGGCCTGGGTGATGATCGCAGCGGGGCCGCTGACGCTGTTATGGGCATATTCAACGTGCAGGCTCGCAAGCTTGCTCGTGTAGGGCAAATTATAGTTGAACCCGGTGCGGATGGCTTGCTGGTGCGCGCGGCCCGCAATCGCATCTTGCCCGAGGCTGACAAAATCATAGCGCAGGAACAAGTCGAGATCGCCCGCTTTGGGTCCATCGAACAGTGAGACTTGTCCCATGACATAGCCACCGAACACATCGCTCTTGCTGCCCGAGAAGCGCGAGCGGATCACTTCGCCCTCAAGCGTTGCCGGGCGTCCGGCAAGTGGGAAGGTGTAAGCTGCATCCGCCTCGAACGTCAGCTTGCCCCCCGTCGCTGCAACCCCGCCGAGCGGAGCCTGCCCTATGGCCGTGCCGAGCGTGAAACTGCGATTGGTGATGTTGCCAGTATAATCGCTGGCAAAGCCCAGCGTCAGCTTGCGGCCATGTTCGGCATCGTTGATCGGGGTAAGCAACAGCTTGCCCGCAACAGAACGTCCGATGCTGCTGCGCACATCGGCGGCATTGAGCGATCCCCGGTTGTCTCCGACCGAAAACTGGATCGTCGCCTTGGGCGACAGCGCCCTTTGCACCTGAAACCCCATTTGCGCGCCGAAGGCGTTGACTGAGCCATGCTCTTCCAGAACCAGCGAACGGTTAATCGTCGGAAGATTGCCCGATGACAGATTGTCATCGCGCGACAGGATGTGGGTATTGTGCCCGAACAACAGCCGAAACTTGCCCGGATCATCGGCATCCTGGAGCGACACGAACAGGTTCTCGAAATTGCGGCGGAACGGCCCGTTTCGGAAAAAGTTGCTGTTGGTGAGATCGACCTCATAGACCAGCGCGAGGCGCAAATGCGGCGCGATTCGCGGCAAATCGAACTCCGCCCCTTGCCGCACCCGTCGCCAGCTATCGGGGCCATCGGGGTCAATCAGCCGCTCCGCATAGCCCCACGCCGTAATGCGGAAGTCGCCTGACTGAACGACGACGCCTGCGTCGGGATTGAAAGAAAGAACCGGCTGGGTGGTTGATGGAGCCGTTTGTGCCAATGCGGGCGTTGCTGTCACCGTCATCAGCGCGGCAGCCAAAGCTGAGAACGACACCCTCACCAAAAATACCGCCGCCAGCCGCGCACCTTGCCCGCTGTGCCGGAGCGCCGTGCTTGCAGCATCTTGAGGTAGAGGATGATGCCGGTGATGCTCATCGCGATCAGCGCCAACCCCCATGCAAGCCCGAGAAACTTGCCGCCATCGCCGAAAATTTCGCCGGTATGCAGCTGTATCACCCAATCTTCGCCATCGGGTTCGGACTTGATGATTGCGGCAGAGGCGGTATCGATGGTCACCTTGATCGGCTCCGCACCGTCGAGGTGGAACACATAGGCAGGCACAGGAGCCTTGATGACCCAATCGATCGAGGCGACTGGACGATTGCCGTAGCGTGCAAGGATCACAGTTCGTGCCTTGTCGAGCGCCGCTACGTTTGGCGCGAACGGCGTTGCAAGGGAGGCTGGCGAGACGATTTCCGCCATCGCTTCGCGCGCGGCTTCGTCCTCACCAAAAATGGCTTCGCCTTGCATCCATATCCCGGTCAGCGAGACGGAAAGAAAGAAGACGATGCCGACAACGCTCAGCCAACGATGAATTTTGCGGTTGGTCATCGGTTGAACGCACCTTACTGTATCAGCAAATACTTCCTAGCAACGACCGGCTCCGATGCAACGCTGTTACATCCCCAACCCTCCCAACGTCAGGTTCAGGAACAGGTGAAAACTTTCTGAACGGCGGAAATGAGGTCGGGAGCAGTCATTGGCTGCAAGCAGGGCCGAATGCCCGGTATTGGGTGGATTCCGGAAAGGCGGCTATTGGACGCGATTAGGTGGAAGCGGACATTCGCTAAATTGCAACAACTGTGCCGGTAGCGGACTGGCGGGTTTGAGGTAGATACAGCGGTAAGTCGCCGCGAGATGTTCGTGGCTGCGAAGGATTCATCATGCCCGGTTGGTGTTCTCTTTGTCAGCAGGGTGGCGTTTGCGGGTAGGTTCCAGACGCCTGGCGCAATCGTGGCAGCTTCGCCGAACGATGCACAATTCGCGACGCTGCTGGTTAAATGAACGGAGGGCAGCCCGATGGGGTGAGCAGAAACTGCCGAGACGCCTATAAGAGCATTGCGCAGATGATGGACCACCACCCCTTCCGTCAGAAAACCATCGCTTTGTAAAATGCCTTTCGTCAGAAGCGAACGGTTGCCGAAACGCGTAATTGACGTGGCTCGACGGGTCGGATGTGGCGATCCTCGATGCCCGATGCAGGCTCGCCGGGGAGGCGTGAGGCGTAGAAATACTCGATCTCGTTGACCTTGGCATTGAAGGCGTTGAGAAGATCAGCGGCAAGTTCGACGCGCCCCAGCTGATACTCGACCCGCGCGTTGACGACAGTTAGCGGATCGGCGCGGACGCTGTTATCCTCGATGAGGCTGTAGCTGCCAAAATGGCGTGCACGAACGGCGAATGACGCCTTGCCATATTTGGCGACGAGGCCGCCTGCGATGACTGTTTCGATCGCGCCTGGAATGTTGTTGGCACCTTCAGGCAGGTCGGTGAGACGCCCGCGCGACTGGGTATACTCGGCATCCACCGTCAGCCAGCGCGCAGGCTGGTAGAATGCACTGAGTTCGAACCCACGTCGTTTCGACGGCCCCTGTGCCTCGGTCGTGCCGCCATCACCCAAAAACAGTAGCTCCGACTTCAGATCGAGCCACCAGTAAGTGCCGGTCAGCGTCAGGCCATCGACCGGCTTCACACGGATGCCGCCTTCGTATCCGGTTGCAGATACGAGCGCATCGACGCGATCCGCAGCATCGCCGGTGGTCGGGTCAATGTTAATGCTCGTGCCGCGTGCATCATTTGAATGAAAACCGCGCCCGTAATTGGCGTAGAGCTCGATCCGGTCGAACGGCGCCCATGCAATCGACGCCTTGGGGCTGACGCGCGTGGCGCTGCTCTTGCCGCTGTTGACCGCGAGGTCGGAGAGGACGTTGAAGCTGTAATGATCCGCGCGTCCCCCAAGCAAAACGCGGATGGTCGAAGTCGGGCGGATTGTCGCCTCGGCAAACAGCGCACCCGAACCTTCGGTGACCTTGTCGCGGCGCACGGTCGACACCACGCGGCGCGCATTGGTGCGATACAGCACGACGGGATCGATGAAATCATACCGGCCTTCGCCCCCTATCACCAATTCAACAGGGACCCCGGTGTTGAAATCGAAGCGCTTATCAACACGGCCGCCAACGACAAAGCGGCGATCCTGCTGCTCGAATTCGTCGCCGTTGACCGGGTCGTCGAGGAAATAGGTAAAGTTCGAGGTGAGCCGGAAATCGTAATAATGCGCATAAGCAAGCACGTTCAACGGTGCCTTGGCGTTGTCCGTCCAGTTCAGCACGCCGCCGATGCGCGTGGTCTCCCCACCCAGGTCACTGTCGAGAAACCCTAGGCGACCGATTAGTCCGCTTTCGATGGCGCGCAGCGGCACCTGTTCGGGCGAACGGAACTTGACATGATAGGCAGTGGCGCTCGCCCGTAAAGTGCCGCCAGCCAGTGGCCCGGTCCATTTGGCAAAGCCGCTGACCAGCTTCAAATCCTGCGGCAGGTCGAACGGCCCATCATCGTAGCGCGTTTCGACGCCGAGCAGCAGATTACCCGCACCCAGCTTGGTCGATCCGGCGGCAACGATCCGGTAAAAATTGCTGGTGCCGACTTCGGCTTTGACGAACGGTGCTTCGAGCGTGTCAACGGTCTTGAAGCGACCCGATCCGGCGGTCGCAAAGTCGCCGTTTTCGGCACGGTAGGGTCCCTTGGCAAAGGTGAGCGTGTCAATCAGTTCGGGAATGATGAAGTTCAGGTCAAGATAGCCCTGGCCGTGTCCGTGCGTGCGCATGTTAAGCGGTACGCCATCGTGGAAAACCGCAAAATCGGTGCCGTGATCGAGGTTGAAGCC
>JANLSP010000695.1:0-12899 GCA_031362485.1 Novosphingobium sp. | reverse complement strand
GCGCGATCGACACGTTGCTGGCAGATCGTTTGCTCCCGCGAGCGGTCTGGGGGACCTGAGCTATGCACTTTGCATTCACTGACGAACAGAAAATGATCGCGGAAACCGCGCAGTCCTTCTTCCGCGAGAACGCGACGAGTGATCGCACCCGCAAGGCCATGGCCGGCGACGGCGTGGACCGCGAGCTGTGGTCGGCCTTTTGCACCGAACTAGGCCTGGCGGGCATCGGCCTGCCCGAAGACCACGGCGGCGCAGGGCTGGGCATGGTCGAATTCGCCGTGGTTGCCGAAGCAGCGGGCGCGCAGGTGGCAGCAATCCCGCTGCTGGGGCTGGCCACTGCCGCGCGCGCGATTGCCGCTGGAGGGTCGGATGCGCAAAAAGCAGAATGGCTCCCGCGCCTGGTTTCGGGCGAAGCCATTGCCGCCTGCGGAGGCGTGCCTGGACTGTCCGAACAAGGCGGCCGCCTGACCGGCACAATAATACCCGTGCCGCACGGCGGGGTGGCCGATGTTTTCGTTTTCGTCGTGCCGGGCAAGGCCTGGCTGGTGCGCGCCGATGCTCCTGGAGTGTCCGTGAAAGTGCACGTTACCATGGACCAGACCCGCCCTTTCGCGACCGTCACCCTCGATAGCGCCGAAGCAGAGCCGCTGGCCGATCCGGTGGCGGCCATCGCTGCTGTCCATTCCGGTGGCTGGCTTTGCCTTGCCGCCGAGGCGCTCGGCGGCGCGCAGGAAGCGCTCGACCGCACTGTTTCCTATGCCAAAGAACGCGTACAGTTCGGCCGGCAAATCGGCTCGTTCCAGGCCTACAAGCACCGGCTTGCCGACATCATGGTCGAGATCGAACAAGCGCGCTCGGCGGTCTATTGGGCGGCCTGTGCGGTTGATGAAGGCTCCGACGAAGCGCAGCTGGCATTGCATTCGGCCAAGAGCTTTGCTGCCGACACTTTCTTCATGGCCGCTGGCAACATGATCCAGCTCCACGGCGGCATCGGCTTCACCTGGGAACACGACGCGCATTTGTTCTTCAAGCGCGCTCGCTCGATCCAGACCATGCTGGGCGGCGGCAATTTCCACCGCGAACAAGTGGCCGCGATGGTACTGGGAGAAGCGGCATGAAGCTCGGTTTCTCAGCCACTGAGGAGGCATTTCGCGCTGAATGCGCCGACTGGCTCAATGGCCAGATGGCTGGTGAATTCAGCGACATCAAGGACATCACCACACTTACTGCCAAGGCGGAGCGGCGGAAAGAATGGGAGCAGCGCCTCGCCGAACACAAGTGGTCGTGCATCGGCTGGCCCGCGGAATGGGGCGGGCGCGATGCGACGCTGGCGCGGCAGGTCATCTTTGCCGAGGAATATGCCCGCGCGGGTGTTCCGGGCCGGGTCAATCACATCGGCATCGAACTGGCGGGCCCCACCATCCTGACCTTCGGCAGCGATGAACAGAAGCAGCGATTCCTGCCCGGAATTGCCGCCGGCACGACCATTTTCTGCCAGGGCTTCTCCGAGCCCAATGCCGGCTCAGACCTTGCCTCAGTGCGTACCAAAGGGCGACTTGAAGGCGGCGAATGGGTGGTCAATGGCCAGAAAATCTGGACCAGCCTTGCCCATATTTCCGACTGGATTTTTGTCGTAACGCGCACGGAAGAAGGCTCGAAGGGGCCCAAGGGGCTGACGTTCCTGATGATGCCGCTCGATCAGCCGGGCATCGATGTTCGCGGCATCACCCAGATCAATGGCGATGCCGAATTCAACGAGACTTTCTTCACCGACGCGCGCTGCGCGGCGGATTCGTTGATCGGCGGTGTCGGCGACGGCTGGAAAATCGCCATGGGCCTGCTGGCCTTTGAACGCGGGGTTTCCACGCTCGGCCAGCAGATGGCCTTCCGCAACGAACTTGACGAGATTATCGCGGCGGCCAAGGCCAATGGGGCGTCGCGGGACCCCTTGATCCGCCAACGTCTCGCCAAGGCAGAGATCGGCCTGCGGTTGATGCGCTATGGCGCGCTGCGCATGCTCTCGAATACCGATCACGCCAAGATCGACGGGGCGGCGCTGACTTACAAGATCCAGTGGGCGACCTGGCGGCGCAGCCTGGGTGAACTCGCTATGGATGTGCTGGGTCAGGCCGGTGAAGTGGCTGAGGGCGAGCACTATGAATGGGGCACCCTGCCCAATCTGTTTCTCTACTCCCGCGCCGACACGATCTATGGCGGCACCAACCAGATCCAGCGCAACCTGATTGCCGAACGCGGCCTTGGGCTGCCGCGCGAACCAAGAGGTGATCTATGACCGTCCCCGCACCTCCCTATCCCAGCCCGCTCGGCATGCTGAAGGGCAAGACCGTGGTAGTGACTGCCGCAGCCGGGACCGGAATCGGTTTCGCTGTGGCCAAGCGCGCGGCCGAAGAAGGCGCCCGCGTGCTGATCAGCGATTTCCACGAGCGGCGGCTGGGCGAAGCTGCGGACCGGATCGCCGCGGAAGCCAGTTGTGCGCGGCCTGCCACATTCGTCTGCGACGTGACCAATCAGGCCCATGTTGACGGACTGCGCGATGCGGCGCTGGCAGAGTTTGGCCAGATCGACGTGCTGATCAACAATGCCGGGCTCGGCGGCGAAGTACCGGTTGTCGACATGACTGACGATCAGTGGAGCCGGGTGCTCGATGTGACGCTCACCAGCCTGTTCCGCATGACGCGGGCCTTCCTGCCGGCGATGTACGCGGCGAGGTCCGGCGTTATGGTCAACAATGCCTCGGTGCTCGGCTGGCGCGCGCAAAAGGGCCAGGCGCATTATGCCGCCGCCAAGGCCGGGGTCATGGCCTTCACCCGCTGCTCCGCGATCGAGGCCGCTGAACACGGCGTGCGGATCAATGCGGTCTCGCCCAGCCTTGCCATGCATCCTTTCCTTGCCAAGGTCACAACCGAGGAAACGCTTGCTGAACTGGTCAAGACCGAAGCTTACGGCCGCCCGGCGGAGGTGTGGGAAGTGGCCAATGTCATGCTGTTCCTCGCCTCGGACCTGTCCAGCTACATGACCGGCGAAGTGGTCGCGGTCTCGAGCCAGAGGGCCTGACCATGACTCTCGTCGTTGAAAAACCCGCCGACTTGCTAGGCCTGGTTGGCACCAGCATGGGCCCGACAGGATGGATCACAGTCGAGCAGGACCGCGTCGACGGATTTGCCGATGTCACCGGCGATCACCAGTGGATCCATGTCGATGTCGAACGCGCCAAGGCCGGCCCGTTTGGCGGCACAATCGCGCATGGCTATCTGACCATGAGCATGATCAACCTGTTCCTGCCCGAATTGGTCGAAGTGCGCGGCTTTGCCCATGCAGTCAATGTCGGGCTCGACAGGCTGCGCTTTCTCGCCCCGGTCAAAGTCGGCAGCCGCATTCGCGCGGTGAGCGAAATCGTCTCGGCGGAAGAAATCAAGGGCGCGGTCCAGTCGGTCGTGCGCGTTACAATCGAGATCGAAGGCAGCGACAAGCCCGCGCTCGTTGCCGATACCATCAGCCGCTATTTTTCGGAGTAAAGCCTATGCCAAGTGCCGAACAGATGATTGCCATAGTCCATGCCTATGTCGAAGGCTTCGAAAGGAGCGATCCGGACGCGATCATTGCGCTCTTCGCCGAAAATGCCACGGTCGACGACCCGCTCGGCACCCCGCAGAAGCGCGGCATGGCCGAAATCAGCGAATTTTACACTGGCTCGATGTCGACCGGTGCCAAGCTCGAACTGCTCGGCGATCCGCGCTGCGCGGCTGATTATGTTGCCTTTCCTTTCTTGGTGAAGCTGGAATTCGGCGGGCAGAAAACAGTCATTGAGGTGATCGACACTTTCCGGATCGACGAGAACGGCAAGATCACCGAAATGCGGGCCTATTGGGGGCCGGGCAACATGAAACCCGCCTGAGGAGAACACCATGCGTGACGCCGCCATCGTATCGACTGCCCGCACTGCCATCGGCAGGGCCTATCGCGGGGCATTCAATGATACCGAAGCCCCGGTGCTTTCGGCCCATGCGGTCGATGCGGCGCTCGGCCGCGCGGGCGTCGACCCGGCGCGGGTTGACGATGTCTACCTTGGCTGCGGCAACCAATGGAACACCCAGGGCTACAATATTGGACGCCTGACAGTTCACGCCTCCAGCCTGCCCAACACGGTCGGCGGCATGGTTCTTGATCGAAAGTGTTCCTCAGGCCTCAACGCCATTGCATTGGCTGCGCGCGCGATCATGTGCGACGAAATCGATGTTGCTGTCGCCGGCGGGGTGGAATCGATCTCGCTCACCATCGGCAAGCATCAGCCTGCCTGGCGCAACCGCTCGCAGGCGGTGATCGCGGCTGACCCTTACGCCTACATGGCCATGCTGGAGACGGCCGAAGTTGTCGCGACACGCTATGGCGTGGCGCGCGAGGATCAGGACCGTTTCGCCGCGCTCAGCCAGCAGCGCGCTGGCGCGGCGCAAGCGGCCGGGCGTTTCGACGACGAGATTGCGCCGATCGCAGTTACCAAGGCCCTGTTCGACAAGGAAGGCAACGAGACCGGCAAGGAAGCAGTCACGCTGGCCCGGGATGAGGGTGTGCGCGGCGAGACGACCTATGAGGGCCTGTCGCAGCTCAAGCCGGTGTTCAAGGACGGCATGGTCATTGCGCAGGGCCAAACAGTCACGGCGGGCAATTCCTCACAATTGTCAGACGGCGCCTCGGCGCAGGTCCTGATGGATCTGGCCACAGCGCAAAAGGAAGGCTTGCCAGTGCTTGGGCTCTACCGCGGCTTTCAGGTGGCTGGCTGCGATCCCGACGAAATGGGCATTGGCCCTGTATTCGCGATCCCCAAACTGCTGGCGCGCACCGGGCTGAAACTGGAAGATATCGGCCTGTTCGAGATCAACGAGGCCTTCGCCAGCCAGGCGGTCTATTGCCAGCAGAAGCTGGGCATCGATCCCGAGCGGCTCAACGTCAATGGCGGCGGCATAGCCCTGGGCCATCCGTTCGGCATGACTGGCAGCCGACTGGCCGGCCATGCGCTGATCGAGGGCAAGCGGCGCGGGGTGAAATATGTCGTCGTCTCAATGTGCGTTGCCGGCGGCATGGGCGCGGCGGGACTGTTCGAAGTCGCCTGACCATGGCTCAGCCGCTGCCACCGACGATCCCGCATGCTGCCGAGCGGGCTGCGCGGCTGTGGCCCGATGCACTGGCGCTGATCGAAGGCAATGACAGGCGGACATTTTCCGAGCTGTGGGACGAATGCCGCGAGGCCGGGGCGGCATTTCTGGCGCATGGCGTGAGTGATGGCGACCGGGTGGCGATCTGGGCGCCCAACAGCCGCCCGTGGATCGTCGCCGCCGTCGGCGCGATGATTGCCGGGGCCACATTGGTGCCGCTCAACACCCGGCTGAAGGGCATCGAGGCAGGCGACATCCTGCGGCGCACCCGGGCGCGCCTGCTGTTCACGGTCGATGACTTTCTCGGCATCCGCTATCCGCAGCTGCTGGAAAGCGAAACGCTGCCGGATCTGACGGAAATCGTCAGCCTGACCAGCAACTGGGACAATTTTCTGGACCAGGGCAAGGCCATCGCCGCGGCCGAAGTGGACGCTGCCATCGCCCGTCTGACTCCCGACCACGTGTCCGACATCATCTTCACCTCAGGGACCACCGGGGCGCCCAAGGGTGTGATGATGACCTATGGCCGGGTTATCCCGCAGTGCGGCGTCTGGATCGAAAACACCGGGCTCTCGTTTGGCGAGCGCTACCTCATCGTCAATCCGTTCTTTCACTCCTTCGGCTTCAAGGCCGGCTGGGTAGTCTGCCTGCTTGCGGGGGCGACCATGCTGCCGCTGGCGCAGTTCGATGTGGCCGAAACCGCGCGGCTGATCGAGGCGGAACGAGTCAATTTCATGCCCGGCCCGCCGACAATCTTCCAGATGCTGCTCGCACACAAGGAAGCCCACCCCTTCGATGCAAGCTCGATGCGCGGCGGGACCAGCGGGGCGGCCTCGGTGCCGCCCTCGCTGATCGAGCGCATGCGCAGCGAGCTCCATATGCGCGATGTCATCACTGCCTATGGCATGACCGAATGCGTCAACATTTCCGGCTGCCGCATGGGTGACCCGGCCGAGACAATCGCCAACACTTGCGGCGTCGCCGTTGCAGGCAACGAAGTGATCATTGCCGGGCCGGATGGCAGAGAAGTCCCGCGCGGCGAGGTCGGGGAGATCCGGGTGCGCGGACAGGGCGTGATGCTCGGCTATCTCGACGATCAGGCCGCCACAGCCGAGGCCATCGATGCGGGCGGCTGGCTCCACACCGGCGATGTCGGCACGATGGACGAGAACGGCTATCTGCGCATCACCGACCGGCTGAAAGACATGTACATCTCCGGCGGCTTCAACGTCTATCCTGCCGAGGTTGAAAAGCTGCTCGCGAACCATCCGGCGATTGCCATGGCGGCCGTGATCGGAGTGGCGGACGAGCGCATGGGCGAGGTCGGCAAGGCCTTTGTCGTGCTGCGGCCCGGCATGGCGGAAAGCGAGGCAAACTTGATCGCCTGGTGCCGCAACAACATGGCCAATTACAAAGTGCCACGCAGCTTCGCGCTGGTCGATGACCTGCCGCGCAATGCCGCGGGCAAAGTGCTCAAGACCGCATTGCGCGGCTAAAGCGGAGCGTCATTCAGCCAGAGATTGCCTGTGCTGCCTCGAACGCCTCGCGCATTGCCCCTTCGATATAGCCCACGCCGCCGGCGTCGCCGATCGTGGTTACCGCGAAACCGGCTGCTCGCAGGCTTTCGGCAAGCGACAGGTCGCCCGCGGCGCCCTTGGCGACGATGACGCTATCGGCGGGAACAAAGCGTGCCTCGCCGTCCTTGCTGGTGAATCTCACGGCATCCTTGCCGATGGCGAGCTCGCTCACTCCGCCGCAGAGCTCGACTCCGTGCTCGGCCAGTTCCGCAAGAATGCGCATCCGGCGGACCAGAGTCAGCCCTTTGCCAAGACGAGGGGCTTCGTCGATCACCGTCACCTTGCGACCGCGATCCTGCAGGAACTCAGCTAGCTCAATGCCTACCAGCTCGCCGCCGATAATGACGATATTCTGGCCAAGCGGCATCCAGGCATGGGTTGCCTTGCGCACCAGATCGAGTTTGGCGGTGGCACCTATTGCCGCACCGACTCTTGTGGCGATCCGGGTGAACAGGCTTGTCTTGCGTTTGAGCTCGTCACTGGTCTCGCCGAACATCAGCTTGCGCATATCGTCACCCGAGAAGACGTGCGGCAGGTCGTTGCCGGGAATATCGGGCATGCCGCGCAGCGCGCCGGTGGCGACAATGACGTCGTCAGGGGCAAGGCTGGAGAGAAGATCGGGGGTTGCAGTTGTCGACAGGCGCACATCAGCGCCGCTGTCCGCTACTTCCTGCACCAGCCAGTTAAGCAACCGCTCGTTGGGCTCATAGGCAAGGCCCGCAAAGCGCAGCGTGCCGCCCAGCCGCTCGGCGCGCTCAATCAACGTGACGCGATGGCCAAGCGCGGCGAGCCGGCGTGTCGCTTCCATGCCGCCCGGGCCGCCGCCTATGACCGCGACGTGCTTTGGCGTCGTCGCTGACTGCATACGCGCGGATTCGGCACCTAGCTCCGGATTGACCGCGCAGCGCACCTGTTCGCCCATGTAGATCGCGCTGATGCAAGTGTAGCAATAGATGCAGGGGCGCACGTCCTCGCGCCTGCCCTCAGCCAACTTGCGAGGAAGCTGCGGGTCTGCCAGCAACTTGCGCCCCATGGCGATGAAATCCACCTCGCCTTTGCCGATCGTGGTGTCGCCCAGTTCCGGCTCGACCCGGCCCGAGGCGATCACCGGGATCGATACAGCCTGGCGGATTTGCGCGGCGAAGGGCAGGTTGAAGCCTTCGATATGCGGGGTGTGTGATTCCGAGTGGAGCTTGCCCTTGCCGACTTCATGAGAGGCGGTTGCCGTGATCGCATCGGCCCCGGCTGCTTCGACCATTTTCGCGGCGGCTTTGGCGTCTTCGATTGTGATTGCGCCGTCCTTGCCAACTTCACGGGAATCGAGTTTTACCCAGACCGGGAAATCGGGCCCTACAGCGCTGCGGATTGCACCAATCACGTCAAGCAGCAACCGCATCCGGCCGGCCAGACTGCCACCATAGCCATCGGTGCGGGTGTTGGTGACCGGAGAAATAAACGACGAAAGCAGATAGCCATGCCCAGCGTGGATTTCGGCGCCATCGAAACCGGCCTGCTTTGCCCGCACCGCTGCGGCGCGAAATTGCTCGACCACCAGGTCTATATCGGCCTGATCAAGCACCTTGATCTCGGGCGCTTTCATCCCGGCCATTCCGGCCAGTTCTTCCATCAGGAAATAGTCGGTAAAATTACCCTTGGGCGCTGGCGGAATAGCCGGAGCCCAAAGTGCGTGCCCCCAGCGGCTATGCGAGTAGCCGGCGACGAGCCCGCCATGGTGTAGTTGCGCCGCGATCTTCGCACCGTGGGCATGAACCCTCGCGCAAAGCCGGGCAAGGCCGGGAATAAAGCGGTCGTCTGAAATGGCGGTCTGCTGCCAGGACACAGCACCAACGGGCCAGGCAACGCCGGTCACTCCTGATATGATCAGTCCAACGCCTCCGCTGGCCTGTTCTTCGTGGTAGGCAATGATTCTTTCGCCCACAGTGCCGTCATCTTCCGACAAGCTGACCCCCATGGCGGTAACGATGATTCGGTTTCGCAGCTCCATCGTGCCGATACGGCCGGGGGAAAGCAGGTTGGGGTATCGGTTCGAAATCATGGCGGTGCCCTTGGGGATGGCTGGCAGCAGATCAGAGTTTTGCTATTACTTCGTCGGCGAAGCGCTTCAGATCATCGAGTTTGGCGCTGAGCGGCTGGCTGTCTTCCTCAACGGCATAGAGGTTTCGAAAGGCGACCGGCATATCCGTGACGCCGACGTCCTGCATGACCTTGACCGTATCGAGCGTGACCGGGCCCATGGCCGTGGCGAACAATCGGAATGGTTTGGAGCTGGTGCCAAACTGGGAGCGATAGCCATTGATCGCGGCGACCATGCCCCTGAGCACGTCGGGAGGTCCGCCGGCGAACATGAAGCCGTCGTGCAGAGCCGCGCGCCGGAAGGCGGCGTCGGAATGGCCGCCGATCAGAATCGGCAATGGCTTGCCTGGCACCGGGTTCAGTTTGACCGGGGCGATATCGTAGAATTCACCGTGGAACTCGAAATAGCCTCCGGCGCACAGGCCCTTGACGATGGCAATGCACTCGTCAAACCGCTTGCCTCGTTTCTCGTATGGCACGCCCATCACAGCATAGTCCTCGGGCCAGACCGACAGGCCGACGCCAAAGTTGAAACGATCGTTGGTTATTGCGGCAATCGAGGCGGCGAGCTTGGCCGAATAAAGCGGCGGGCGCACCGGCAGCTTGACGACATTGGTGGTGAGCTCGAGCGTGGTTGTCGCTCCGCCGATCGCGGCAGCCAGGATGAAGCTTTCAACGAAGGGTTTGTTCTCGAGGAATTCGCGGCCGCCGTCTTCAGTGTAAGAATAGTCGGTATCCGACGCCTTAGGATAGATCAGGCTGTCAGGAATCGCGAAGCCGGCGTACCCATTCACCTCGGCGGCGCGGGCGAGCGGCAGCATATTGGCAACAGCCGTCATAGATTCGGCATAATGAAACCGCATTATCGCTCTCCTGAACGTTTTTCACTTGTCATTGCGTAACAAATAGTAGAAGTTTCTACGATAATCGCAAGCGGAATGACAGAGCCCTTGTGCGTGTAATTTATGAACCAACTCGCTCCAGAGGCACAGATCGATGAACAACTCAGGTTGGCATGGCACTGGAAGCGGGCTGCGCTATGCCATCATCGGCGGCGGCATGGCCGGCATTCTCGCCGCCATCAAGCTCAGGCAGAACGGGGAAACCCAGTTCACCCTGTTCGAAAAAGCCGAAAGCCTGGGTGGCACATGGCGGGAGAACCGTTATCCCGGACTGACTTGCGATGTGCCGGCCCATGCCTACACGTACAGCTTCGCGCCATATGCCGAATGGAGCGCCTTTTACGCAGGTGGTCCAGAGATCAAGGCTTACTTCGACAAGGTGGCTGCAGACCACGGCATCATGCCTTTCGTCCGCTTCAACTCCGAAGTGAACGATTGCCGATATAATGATGCGCAATCTGTTTGGACTGTCGCGCTGGTCACTGGCGAGTCTTTCGAGGTCGATGTCGTGATTGCCGCATCGGGCGTACTTCATTACCCCAAGCTTCCGGCAATCCAGGGGCTTGAAAGCTTCGCCGGCAAGGCCTTTCATTCCGCGCGCTGGGACGACACTGCGGAACTCGACGGGACACGGGTCGGCATAGTCGGCTGCGGGTCGACCGGTGTCCAGTTGCTGACCGCGCTGTGTGATCGCTCTGCCAAAGTGGTCGCCTTTCAGCGTTCGCCGCAGTGGATCATGCCAGTACCCCAGTTTGCCTATACCGACGAGGAGCGCGAGGCTTTTCGCAAAGATGTCACGTTGATCGACGCGATCCGCAATGATCCGCAATATTGGGAAAACATTCTTCGCTTCACCGACGGGGCTATCCACATCGATGGCCCCAACATGACCGCGATCGAAGATGTTTGCCGCCAGCACTTCGAAGAAAGCATTCAGGACCCAGATCTGCGCGAAAGGCTGCGACCAAACTACCGCGCTGCCTGCAAGCGACTGATCTACAGCTGGCAATATTACGACTGCATGCAGCGCCCATCTGTTTATGTCGAAACCGGTGCGATTGATCGGGTCGAACCCGAAGGTGTGCGGATGAAAGACGGAACTTTCCACCCGCTCGATGTTCTGGTGCTGGCCACCGGCTTCGACGCTGACAAATTTATCCGGCCGACCACGGTCACTGGTCGCATGGGCCGATCACTCGACGATTTTTGGTCCATCCGCCCCACAGCGCACTATGCGGTCGCGATGCCTGATTTTCCCAACTTCTTCATGCTCAATGGCCCGACAGGCCCGGTTGGAAACTTTTCGCTTATCGATATTGCTGAGCGCCAATGGGACTACATTACCCAGTTGCTTGGGCCCATCAGGGAAGGGAAGGCCCGCGCAGTCGAGCCAACCCGTGAGGCGTTCGAAGATTATGAGGCGCGCCGGATATCAGCCGCAAAGACGACCATCTTCGGATCGGGCTGCAGCAGTTGGTATCTCGACAAGACGGGCATTCCGGCAACCTGGCCCTGGGGTTATCAGGACTTTGCCGATGCGATGGCAAAGCCAGTTATGTCTGAATTCAGATTCGCCGCTTGAGGCAATAGTGCTCACCTGCCGAATAGGCGAAGTGCCCTAAAACTGGTGGGTGCGGCACTCAACACCTTTCTCTCCAGGTAAAGAAAAGAGTCCGGAAAGACACCCAATGCGACCGTCGGGCTTGATTGGCCAGTTCGGCTTGTGGGCGTGCCGCCCAATTAACGGTTCTGGCCCTATTTGCAGGCATTCTTGTCGCTGATGGCCCATCCCAGCGCCGCTTCCAGCAAAGCTGCGTTGTTCGGCTCGGTGTAAGTTTCCGGCCGGTGGCCGATGGCCGAGTAGAACGAGCGCCCCTTGCCGATGCAGCGCGTCCAGGCGATCGGATGATCGCTGCCCATGCTCAGGTTCTGGCCCATCGGACCTTCCTGCTTGTAAGTGGTTTCATCCAGGGTGGCGGTCACGGTAGCGCCTGTGGCGCGCGGGTTGGTGCGGAAGGAATACCATTCGTCCATCATCGTCCATTCCGCCGGCAACGCCCTGCCGATTGCATGGTCCTTCGCCTCGACCACGACCCGCGCGTTCTGGAACTGCGGGTTCATCGGATGCCCGATAAAGCGCGCGCCAATCAGCGTATCGACATACCAGTCCCAGAAGTAGATGAAATCGCCGGCAGTGCCGTGCACCCCGACAAAGGCTCCACCATTGGTGATGTAGTTCTCGAAAGCGCGACGCTGCGACAGGGAGAGCACGTCACCGCTGATGTTGTTCCAGATCACCGCGTCGAACCGGCGCAGGGTGGTGCGATTGAACGCACCGCCTTTGTCGGTGATCACCAGGTTCCAGCCCTTGCGCGCCGCCAGTGCGACAAAAGCTGCACGCGCGGCGTCAACCGAGGGCGCATCCTTGAAGCCGTTGATCTTCTCGAACAGCAGGATGTTGGGGCGACCGCGCGGCAAGTCGAAGCGCGGCACATCATTATCATAGCGCGCACAGCGTGCGACGCGGTCGGCGGACGTTACCGGCAGCGCGCGCAGCCGCGCATCAAGCGCGGTGATCTGCTCAGGCTTCATGCCGGTGAAACGCGAAGCCTCTTTGAGCGTCAGGATCGACGAAAAAGTCGGCGGCTCGGTGCCGAAGAACCGCCCCGGCGCGTTGTCAAGCCGGCCGCCCATCTCGCTGTTCACGAGTGCGCGTGCCGCCGGGCTCAGCAGCAGGTCAATCAGTGGCGCGTCCGCTGAAAACGGCGCATCGCGCAGCGGGCAGTCGGTGACAGGGCGGGCAAGCGTCGGCGCAGCGAAGCCCAAGATCGCCGCCAGCGTGATTACAACATGGGTAAATCGCGCCATCACAGCTTGCCCTCCTTGATCAGGTCCGCCGCATGATTGGCCGCGCGTGCGCTCAGCGCCATGTAAGTCAGCGACGGGTTCTGGCACCCCGAAGAGGCCATTGCCGCGCCGTCGGTGATGAACAGGTTGGCCACGTCGTGCGCCTGGTTCCACTTGTTGAGCACCGAAGTCTTCGGATCGCGGCCCATACGGGCGGTCCCCATCTCGTGGATGCCCAGCCCTGGCGCGCCGGGCTCGCTGGCCTGGCTGACGACAATGCCGCCCGCCGCCTCGATCATCGCCTTGCC
>JANLSP010000655.1:0-2744 GCA_031362485.1 Novosphingobium sp. | reverse complement strand
GGTTGAGCGAACTGGCCGCGCCAATGGCACAGTGCCGATCACCTCACCGATAGCAGGCGTGATCCAGTCGCTCGATGCGCGGCAAGGCGTTACGCTGGCGCAGGGTCAGACGCTCACCCAAGTTACCGGTATCGGCACGGTCTGGCTCAATGCCGCCGTTCCCGAAGCGCAAGCCGGGAGCGTCAGGGTCGGGCAAAATGCGACAGCGGCACTCACCGCCTTCCCGGGTGAGAACTTTGGCGGGCGGGTGATCGCCATCCTACCGACCACGCAAGCCGACAGCCGGACGCTGACAGTGCGTATCGAGCTTGCCAATCGGGGTGGCCGCCTGCGACCCGGCATGTTCGCCAGCGTTGCACTGGGCAGAGACGCGAAGCCTGCGCTGCTTGTCCCCAGCGAAGCAGTGATCCGAACTGGCACGCGCACCATCGTCATGCTCGCAAAGGGCGATGGCCGTTATCAACCGGCGGAAGTCAGGACGGGCCGTGAAGGCGGGGGCAAAACCGAGGTGCTTGCCGGACTTGCCGTTGGCGAGAAGGTCGTCGCATCAGGCCAGTTCCTGCTCGATTCCGAAGCCAGCCTGACCGGCATCGCCGTGCGGCCGCTGGGCGGTGCGAAGTGATCGCAAGGATCATACGCGCCTCGGTCGCGGCGCGCGGGCTGGTGCTGGCGGCCGCGCTGGTGCTGACAATCATCGGGGTGGCTGCGGTCAGGAGCACCCCGGTCGATGCGCTGCCCGATCTTTCCGACGTGCAGGTCATCATCCGCACGACATATCCGGGGCAGGCCCCGCAGATCGTCGAGAACCAGGTCACTTATCCGATCACTTCGACGATGCTCTCGGTGCCGGGAGCGCGGGTGGTGCGCGGCTATTCGTTCGTCGGCGACAGCTTCGTCTATGTGCTGTTCGACGACGGCACCGATCTCTACTGGGCGCGCAGCCGTGTGCTCGAATATCTGAGCCAGGTGCAGAGCCGTCTGCCCGAAGGGGCCAAAGCCTCGCTCGGGCCGGACGCGACGGGCGTGGGCTGGATTTACGAATATGCACTGGTCGACAAGACCGGACGGCACGATCTGGCGCAGCTGCGCTCGATCCAGGACTGGTTCCTGCGCTACGAGCTGAAGGCCGTCCCCGGCGTTGCCGAAGTCGCCAGCATCGGCGGCATGGTCAGGCAATATCAGGTCGTGGTCCATCCACAGAAGCTGGCGGCCTATGGCGTTATGGCGAGCGAAGTGGCCGAGGCCTTAAAGCGCGCCAATCAGGAAACCGGCGGCGCCACGGTCGAAATGGCCGAAGCCGAATATACCGTGCGGGCAAGCGGCTACCTCAAGACCCTCGACGATTTCCGCGCCGTCCCGATCCGCACGGCGGCGGGCGGCATTCCGGTGATGCTGGGGGATGTGGCGACGGTCCAGATCGGCCCCGACATGCGGCGCGGCATCGCCGAACTCAATGGCGAGGGCGAGGTGGCGGGCGGCGTTATCGTCATGCGGCAGGGCAAGAATGCCCGTGAAGTGATCGAGGGCGTCAAGACCAAGCTCGATGAACTCAAGAAGAGCCTCCCGCCCGGCGTCGAGTTCGTTACGACTTACGACCGATCCGGCCTGATCGATCGCGCGGTGGAAAATCTCACCAGCAAGCTCATCGAGGAGTTCATCATCGTCGCGCTCGTCTGCGGTTTGTTCCTGTGGCACGCGCGGTCGGCGTTGGTCGCGATCCTCACCCTGCCCCTGGGCATCCTCATCGCCTTCATCGTCATGCGTGCGCAGGGATTGAACGCCAACATCCTGTCGCTGGGGGGCATTGCCATTGCCGTCGGCGCGATGGTCGATGCGGCGGTGGTGATGATCGAGAACGCCCACAAGCATCTCGAACGCTGGCACCATGACCATCCCGACGAGGAATTGTCCGGTGCGGAACGCTGGCGTGTCATCACCGATGCGGCAGCCGAGGTCGGCCCGGCGCTGTTCCTCAGCCTGCTCATCATCACCTTCTCGTTCATCCCGATTTTCTCGTTGCAGGGCCAGGAGGGGCGGTTGTTTTCGCCGCTCGCCTTCACCAAGACCTATGCGATGGCAGGTGCTGCCCTGCTGTCTATCACGCTGATTCCGGTGCTGATGGGCTTGCTGATCCGGGGACGAATCCCGGGAGAGGAGGCCAACCCGATCAACCGCTGGCTGACCCGCGCCTATCGTCCCGCGCTCGACTGGGTGCTCGAACGGCCAAAGCAGGCGCTGCTGATCGCGGGGCTGATCTTCGCCACCAGCCTTTGGCCGATGACTCGGCTTGGCGGCGAGTTCATGCCACAGATGAATGAGGGCGATTTGCTCTACATGCCCTCGGCACTGCCTGGCATCTCGGCCGCCAAGGCATCAATGCTGCTCCAACAGACCGACCGGCTGATCAAGACCGTGCCCGAAGTCGAAAGTGTGTTCGGCAAGGCTGGCCGCGCCGATACGGCGACCGATCCGGCTCCGCTCGAAATGTTCGAGACGACGATCCGGTTCAAGCCGCAAAGCCAGTGGAGACCCGGCATGACACAGGAGACGCTGATTGAGGAGCTGGATGCGCGGGTCAAGGTGCCCGGCCTCGCCAATTTCTGGATTCCGCCGATCCGCAATCGCATTGACATGCTGGCGACCGGCATCAAGAGCCCGATCGGAATCAAGGTGGCGGGCTCCGATCTTGCCGAAATTGATCTGACCTCAAAGCGGATCGAACAGGTGGTCAAGACCGTGCCGGG
>JANLSP010000632.1:0-2637 GCA_031362485.1 Novosphingobium sp. | reverse complement strand
GTGACGCAGGCGATGTGATCGAGCGCCAGCACGCCCGAGGCATGCCCCGTCCCCACCATCGGCCCCCAGCCGCCGGGGCGGTCATAAGGATCGTTGGGCATCGGTGTCTCGCAGACTTCCAGCAGCACCCCGCCGGTCGATTCGGCCTTGACGAAAAAGAACACGCCATAGTCGCTCGCGGTCACCGCCCCGGCATCGCGGAACGCCTGGCTCGCTGCCTTGCCATCGGCGACTTTCAGCTCGAACGAATGGAAAGCTTGCCCGATCCGCGCCGACATGCGCGCATAGGGCTTGGTCATGTCCTCAGGATTGCGCGGGGCCATCGGCTCGACCATGTGGTTCGCGACATAGAGCAGCGCGCAGTCCCGGTCCTCGGCGGGGAAATAGTTCTCGGCGAACACCAGCCCGCCAAGCGCATCCTGATAGCGCAAGCGCAGGCCATAGATGTCGGTTGTCGCGTGGATGGTGTGGATGATGCGGCTGACGGGGATGGGTGTGGGCATGAGGATTTTCCTGCTTAGGCCTGGATCAACTCAAGCCGATTGCCGAATGGATCGTGAATATTACACCTGGCCCTGCCATCGAGCAGGCCGGCATCTTCCACTGCAACCCCTGCCGCGCGCAAGCGCTGGGTCAGCAATGCAAGATCATCGACCAACAAGCCGGGATGCGCCTTGGTGGCCGGTTGAAACGCTGCTTCCACACCCAGATGCAGCTTGACACTACCGACCTCAAACCAACAGCCGCCGCGCCTGGCCAGAGGTTCGGGCTTCTCGCGCTCGCGCAATCTCAGCAGGTTTCCGTAGAACTCCCGAGCGATCGCTTCCGTGCCGGGTGGCATGGCCAACTGAACATGATCGATTCCGACAATAGTCATTGTCGGCTTGTTCAAGCCGCCTCTTCGGTCTTATCGCCCTTCAGCACCCGGATCGGGTCCTTGCGCCCTTCGATCACGTCACCATCGACCACAACTTCGGCAATGTCCGTCTCGGTTGGCAGATCGAACATGGTGTCGAGCAGGATGCCCTCGACGATCGAGCGCAAGCCACGCGCGCCGGTTTTGCGCTCGATTGCCTTCTTGGCGATGGTTTCGAGCGCGTCGGTGGTGAAAGTCAGCGTCACGTCCTCGAGATCGAACAGCTTCTGGAATTGCTTGACCAGCGCGTTTTTCGGCTCGCTGAGGATCTTGACCAGCGCTTCGATGTCGAGATCTTCCAGCGTTGCGATCACCGGCAGTCGGCCGACGAATTCGGGGATCAGGCCAAACTTCAGCAGGTCTTCGGGCTCTGCCTTCTGCAGCAGCTCGCCCACCCGGCGCTTGTCGGGATCGGCAACATGCGCGCCAAATCCGATCGAGCGCTTTTGCAGGCGGTCGGCAATGATCTTGTCGAGCCCCGCGAAAGCCCCGCCGCAGATGAACAGGATGTTGGTGGTATCAACCTGGAGGAATTCCTGCTGCGGATGCTTGCGGCCGCCCTGCGGGGGAACGGAGGCGGTGGTGCCTTCCATCAGCTTTAGCAGCGCCTGCTGCACGCCTTCGCCCGAAACGTCGCGCGTGATCGAGGGATTTTCCGCCTTGCGGCTGATCTTGTCGATTTCGTCGATATAGACGATGCCGTGCTGCGCCTTTTCGACGTTATAGTCGCTGGCCTGCAGCAGCTTGAGGATGATATTCTCGACATCCTCGCCGACATAGCCAGCTTCGGTCAGCGTCGTAGCATCAGCCATGGTGAAGGGCACGTCGAAGGTCTTGGCGAGGGTTTGCGCCAGCAAGGTCTTGCCGCAACCGGTCGGGCCGACGAGCAGGATATTCGACTTCGACAGTTCGACATCGCCGCCCTTGCCGCTGTGCTTCAGGCGCTTGTAGTGGTTGTGCACCGCGACCGAGAGGACGCGTTTGGCACGGTCCTGGCCGATCACATAATCATTGAGCGTCGCGAAGATGTCACGAGGGGACGGTACGCCGCCATCTTTCTTGCCGGCAATGCCAGCCTTGGTCTCCTCGCGGATGATATCATTGCACAGCTCGACGCATTCATCGCAGATGAACACCGTGGGGCCAGCGATGAGCTTGCGCACTTCATGCTGCGATTTACCGCAGAAACTGCAGTAAAGCGTGCTTTTCGCGTCGGAACCACTCAATTTGGTCATGCTCTATCCTGTTGTGCCCGCAAGCGGGCGACTCGCCAAGCTTAGCCGGGTCGGCGCGATTTTCAACTCTGCCTCATAACTCGGCACAGTTGCATTGGTCTGAAGCGGCAAGGTTGATTATTCCCCAACGCCCCATCTAAGCCTTCTCGCCACTTCCGCCCGCCTTTTCCGCATCGGGGCGGCTTTCGAAAACCTTGTCGACAATGCCGAACTTGAGCGCTTCTTCCGCTTCAAGGAAGGTGTCGCGGTCCATTGCCTTCTCGATGTCGGTCAGGCTCTGGCCGGTGTATTTGACATAGAGATCGTTCATCCGCTGGCGGATGCGCAGAATTTCGCGTGCCTGGATCTCGATATCGGAGGCCATGCCGCGCGCACCGCCGGAAGGCTGGTGGACCATGATCCTGGCGTTGGGGAGGGCGATTCGCATGCCAGGCTCGCCCGCCGCAAGCAGGAAGCTGCCCATCGAGGCTGCCTGGCCGATGCAGA
>JANLSP010000571.1:0-1803 GCA_031362485.1 Novosphingobium sp. | reverse complement strand
CTGACGCCGAGGCGCGCGGCGATCTGTTTTTCCTGCGCCTGGGTTATCGCGGCGGCCTTGGCGTTGGTAAAGGTGTTGAGCAAGGCGTCGCGCGAGTTCTTGCCCCACAGGCCGTCGACCTTCGTGCCGATGGCCTGCTGCAGTTCGAGAATATTCATGGAGCCCCCTCCGGTTCTGGATGGACATCGATGCGACGCCTCCGAACGACTGATAGTGACTGGGGGTCATGCTCTTGGCAACCCTGGAAATTCTTGCGCGCCATCGACTTGATCAGACGGCGCAGCTAACAAGGGGGCATCATGCGCTTCGCCCTGGCCGCTCTCGCTACACTTGCCGTTGCCGCGCCGGCCCTGGCACGCGACAGTCTCGGCATGTTCGAGACCTGGGGCGCCTTCCGCGACCCTGCCCCGCCCACCGGCCCGCGATGCTATGCCATCGCCAAAGCCGAGCCGAGCACCTCGCAGCGCGATTATCAGCCCTATGCCAGCGTCGGCACCTGGCCTCGCGCGGCCTTGCGCGGTCAGCTCCACTTCCGCCTCTCGCGGCGCCTTGCGCCCGGCCAGCGCATTGTCCTGAGCCTGGGCGATCAGCGTTTCGAGCTTACCGGCGGCGGCGGCGATGCCTGGGCCGCCGATCGCCGCATGGACGCCGCGATTGTCGCTGCGATGCGATCGGCCCGCAGCATGACCGTGAGCGCGCGCGGCGCTGATGGGCGCGGGTTTTCAAATAGCTGGCCGCTGACCGGAGCGGCGACGGCAATGGACGCGGCCATGATCGGGTGTGCGCAGCTTCGGTAGCATTCGCAAGGCATTGCGCCTATATGCCGCCGACAATGGCCGACACAGCACTCATGCAAATCCCCGGAAATACCGACTCCCTCCCCATCGCTCGCGCCATAACTCCGCGCGAGGATGGCCGGGTCGATCTGATCGGCGTGCCGCGCGTCGAGATCGCCGCGCTGCTGGCTGAGGCCGGGCTTGATGCCAAGGCAGCCAAACTACGCGCCAAGCAGGTGTTCCACTGGCTCTATCATCGCGGCGTCACCGACTTCGATGCAATGACCGACATCGCCAAGACCATGCGTCCGTGGCTTGCCGAGCGCTTCGTGATTGGCCGGCCAGAAGTGATCGAAGCACAGCATTCCGTCGACGGCACGCGCAAGTGGCTGCTGCGGACGGCCGACAATCACGATTTCGAGATGGTCTTCATCCCCGATGAAACACGCGGCACGCTGTGTGTTTCCAGCCAGGTCGGCTGCACGCTGAATTGCACGTTCTGCCACACCGGCACGATGCGGCTGGTCCGCAACCTGACGCCAGGCGAGATCGTGGGGCAAGTGATGCTGGCGCGCGATGCGCTGGGGGAATGGCCCAAAGGCAGCATGGCCGGGTTCACCGAAGCCGATGACGAAGACGAGGAAGGCGGCAGCTACTCCGCCGACGGCCGCCTGCTCACCAACATCGTCATGATGGGCATGGGCGAGCCGCTCTACAATTTCGACAATGTTCGCGATGCGCTGAAACTTGTCATGGACGGCGACGGGCTGGGCCTCTCCCGCCGCCGGATAACGCTTTCGACCAGCGGCGTAGTGCCAATGATGGCGCGCGCGGGCGCGGAGATCGGGGTGAATCTCGCCGTCTCGCTGCACGCCGTGACCAAGCAGGTGCGCGACGAGATCGTGCCGATCAACCGCAAATATGGCATCGAGGAGTTGCTCAGCGCCTGTGCTGACTATCCCCGTTCGTCCAATTCACGGCGGATCACCTTCGAATATGTCATGCTCAAGGACAAGAACGACAGCGA
>JANLSP010000557.1:0-4471 GCA_031362485.1 Novosphingobium sp. | reverse complement strand
AGGAGAATTACCATGACCTACATTGAAGGCTTCGTCATCGCGGTACCCACTGCCAACAAGCAGAAGTTCATCGATCACGCGAAGAAAGGCGACGCGGTGTTCATCGATCACGGTGCAACCAGCGTCATAGAATGCTGGGGTGACAATGTTCCGCATGGTAAGGTCACGGACTTTTATCGCGCGGTCGAGGCCAAAGACGATGAGTCGGTGGTGTTCAGCTGGATCGAATGGCCCGACAAAGCTGCTCACAGCGCGATGGCGGGCCAGATGGAAGACCTGATGAAGTCCGATGACCGGTTCGATCCGGAAAAGAACCCGATGCCGTTCGATGGCCAGCGTATGATCTATGGCAGCTTTAATCCCATTTTTGAGGCAGGCGTGCATTCGCCAGATGCCTATGTTCAGGGCTTCGTCATTCCGGTCAAAGGCGACCAGAAGGAAGCCTACCGCAAGATGGCCGAAGATGCCTGGGGCATGTTCGAGCGCTATGGCGCGACCCGTGTGGTCGAGACCTGGCAGGATGACGTGCCCGAAGGCAAGCACACCGACTTCTTTCGCTCTGTGAAGGCGGAGCCGGGCGAGAAGATCGTGTTCTCGCTGATGGAATGGCCTTCGCGCGAAGTGTGCGAGGAGGCCGAGCAGAAGATGCAGGACGATCCGGACATGCAGATGCCGCCAGAAATGCCGTTTGACCCCAAGCGGATGATCTTCGGCGGGTTCGAACCTGTCGTCGTTTTGGGAGAATAACCATGACCACATTGCAAGGCAGCTTCATCTGGTACGAGTTGATGACCACCGATGCGACCGCCGCAAAGACCTTCTATGATTCGGTGGTCGGCTGGACCATCGATGCCCAATCGGCCAGCCCCGACATGGAATACCGCATGATCAATCGCCCCGATGGCGGCATGACCGGGGGGGTGTTCACACTCAACGACGAGATGCTCAGTCAAGGCGCCAAGCCATGCTGGCTCGGCTATATCGGCGTCGATGATTGCGATGCGGGAGCCAAGGCGGTGGAAGCGGCCGGCGGCAAGGTGATGATGCCGCCGATGGATGTGCCCATGGCTGGGCACATCGCCATGGTTTCCGATTGCTGCGGCTCGCCATATTACATCATGACTCCGACCCCGCCCCCCGGTGGCGGGACAAGCACCGCTTTTTCGCCGGATGGCCTGGGCTCATGCGGCTGGAACGAGCTCTATGCGAGCAATCAGGCCAGCGCCGTTACGTTCTACACCGGCCTCTATGGCTGGAAGCTGCCCGAGCCGATGGACATGGGGCCAATGGGCAAATACCAGTTCATCGAGCACGACGGCGTCCCCATCGGCGCGATAATGGGCAAGCCGCCGCACATGCAGTTGCCCGGCTGGAACCACTATTTCCGCGTCGCCAGCATCACAGCCGCCAAGGCCGCGGTCGAGGCGGGCGGCGGCACGGTGACCGATGGTCCGATGGAAGTCCCCGGCGGCGACTGGGTCATCAACGGGCTGGACCCGCAAGGCGCCGCCTTCGCGCTGGTCGGCGGGAAATAGATGCAGCAAGGCTCCCCCGCCCCCGAACTCGCGGTCTCGGAATGGTTCAATACCAAGGAGCCGCTAACCCTGGCGGGCCTGCGGGGCCAGGTCTTGCTGCTCCATGCCTTCCAGATGCTCTGCCCCGGATGCACTGCGCACGGCACGCCGCAAGCAGAGCGCGCGCATCAGATGTTTGGCCGGAAGGGCTTGCAGGTGATCGGTCTGCACACGGTGTTTGAACATCACGAGGCCATGACCCCGGTCAGCCTTGCTGCCTATATCCACGAATACCGGCTGACTTTCCCGATCGGGGTAGATCAACCCGGCACAGACACGCCGATGCCATTGACGATGGAGCGCTATGCCATGCGCGGTACGCCGAGTGCGGTATTGATTGGTCGTGACGGCAAAATCCGCCATCACGGCTTCGGCCAGGAAGACGACATGGCCTTGGGTGCGCAAATTGCGATGGCGCTGGCTGACACGGAGAACCGATAATGGCCGACTACACTTTTTTCACCCAGCCGATGTCACGCGGCCAGATCGCGCGCTGGGCGCTGCATGAGGCGGGCGCCGATTATGAGCATGTGCTGGTCAACCTTGCCGACAAGCCTGCCGCGCTCCTCGCCGTCAATCCGATGGGCAAAGTGCCGGTCATCATCCACCACGCACCGCGCGGCGACCGGACGATCACCGAAGGCGCGGCGATCTGCGCCTATCTCGCCGAGGTCAATCCCGATGCTGACCTGCTGCCATATGACGACGAGACCGCAGATTATTTCCGCTGGCTGCTGTTCGCCGCAGGACCCCTGGAATCGGCCATCGTATCCACCTACCTCGGCTTTGCGCCCAGCCCCGATCAGGAAAAAACCGCCGGCTGGGGCACTTACGAACGCACAATGACTACCCTTGAGGCGCATCTTGACCGCCACGACTATGTCTGCGGCAAGCGCTTCACCATGGCCGATGTCTATGTCGGCAGCCAGCTTGACTGGGGGCTCAATTTCGGCTCGGTGCCGCCGAACGAAGCCTTCGTCGGATATGTCCAGCGCCTGCAGGCGCGCGAGGCTTACAAGGCAGCCAAGGCGATCGACAATGCACTGATTGCGGAGATGCGGAAATGACTGTCAAGAATCTGGTCTGCCTGTGGTTTGAAGGCGAAGCGGAAGCCGCCGCGCATTTCTATGCCGCGACTTTTCCCGACACCTCGATTGGCAAGGTCCACCGCGCGCCCGGCGATTATCCCGATGGCGTCAAAGGCGACGCGCTGGTCGTCGATTTCACCGTGATGGGCATTCCGTGCATCGGCCTCAACGGCGGTGCGCAGTTCACGCACACCGAAGCGTTCTCGTTTCAGGTGCTGACCGAGGATCAGGCCGAGACCGACCGCTACTGGGACGCAATTGTCGGCAATGGCGGCGAAGAAAGCCAGTGCGGCTGGTGCAAGGATCGCTGGGGCATTTCATGGCAGATCACCCCGCGCGTTCTGACCGAGGCGATGGCCGCAGGCGGCGAAGCGGCCGCGCGTGCGTTCGTGGCGATGATGCCGATGAAAAAGATCGATGTTGCCGCAATCGAGGCGGCAGTGCGTGGCTAATCCTGCACTCATCCTCTACGGCCACCCCTTCTCCAGCTACACCTGGAAAGCGCTGATCGCGCTCTATGCCAGCGAGCTTGATTTCGAGGTGCGCGCGGTCGATCCGCAGTTTCCAGATCATGTGGCGACGGTTCAGGCCGCCTCGCCGCTGGGCAAGTTTCCGCTGCTGGAAGATGGCGACATGCAGATTTTCGAGGCGACCAGCATCATCGAGTATCTCGCAATCCGGCATCCGGGGCCCGAAGTGCTGATCCCAGCCGATCCCGCCGCCGCAGTCGGCATGCGCATGCTCGACCGGGTGTTCGACAACTATATCATGGGGCCGATGCAGGCGGTGGTGGACGAGCACTTGCGCAACCCCGAAGCGCCAGACGCATCCCGCATCGCCGAAGCGCGCGAAAAACTGCGCAAGACCTATGCCTGGCTCGAAGGCTGGCTCGAATTCTACCCCGCCTCTGGTCAGGTGAGCCTGGTCGAATGCGCCGCCGCGCCAGCGCTGTTCTATGCCGATTGGGTCGAGGAAATCGGCGAGGGTTTTCCGCGCCTCAAGTCCTGGCGGGCGCATTTGCTGAAACTGCCGCCCGTGGCGCAATGCGTCGAGGGCGCGCGGCCCTTCCGCGACATGTTCCCCCCCGGTGCGCCCGACCGCGATTGAAAGGAACCGGCGATGACTGCACAGCTTAACCACACCATCGTCTGGTGCAGCGACAAGGCACGCTCTTCAGCATTCCTTTGCGAGCTACTCAGCCTGCCGCCGGCAAAGCCGTTCTCGCACTTCCTTGTCGTGGAAATGGGCAACGGCGTCTCAATGGACTTCATGGACAAGCAAGGCTCCATCACCCACCAGCACTATGCCTTCCTCGTCAGCGACGCGGAATTTGACGCCGGCTTTGCCCTCATCCAGCGGCGCGGACAGACCTGGTGGGCCGATCCCGCCCGCAGCAAACCAGGCGAAATCAACCGCCATTGGGGCGGCCGCGGGGTCTATTTCGAAGATCCGGACGGTCACTTGCTGGAATTGATCACCAAGCCCTATGGCGCCATCGACGACGTATGAGCGGCAATCGCACTCAGACAAAGGCTGCGGCTTTCCTGAGCAACTGATAGGCCTCGACCACGTCTTGCAGCCGTGTCTCGAAGCCGCGGTCACCGCCGTTTCGGTCCGGATGATAGCGCCGCACAAGATCGGAATAGCGGCCGCGCAGAGCTTTGCGATCAGCATCGAGCGGCAAGCCCAGAACATCGAGCGCGCGGCGTTCTTCGGGCGAGACCGCGCGGCCGTCGATCCGTCCAAAGGCGATCAGGGAGACGTCGTCTCTGTACACGGAATTGTAGGGAGACGTCGTCTCTCTACAAT
>JANLSP010000493.1:0-3462 GCA_031362485.1 Novosphingobium sp. | reverse complement strand
CGTTCCCCAGCGTTTGATCGCCAGCAGCTGGTGGGTCTGTTCGACCCACCCGGCATCGAGCTGACCAAGCTCGGTGAGCTTGTGCAGCTGTCCGGCGTCGATCACTCCGACGAGCACCGAATTGGCGCGGATGCCATGCTTGCCCTCTTCCTTGGCGATGCCCTTGACCAGCGCCTCGTTTGGCGCCTTGGCCGCAACCGACAGGCCATCGCGAGCCGGCCACCAGTCATGCCCGGCCGAGCCGAGGTGGACGAAGCAACCCCCGCCCTGCTCGCGCATGTGCGGGATCAGCATGGTCGCTGCAGTGAAGAAGCCCGTGGCTTCGACCGCCAGCGCGTGTCGCCATTCCTCGAGCGGGGTTTCGGCAATATAGCGCTGATTGACCAGCGGCCCCGCACTCCAGACCATGGAATGAATCCGGCCATGTGCGGCAATCGCTGCATCGATAGCGGCGCGCACCTGATCGGGCTGGGTGACATCGGCGCCGTGCGTGCTCGCCCCGCAGCCAAGGGCCCGGGCATACCCGGCAACTTCCTCAGCCGCATCGGGCCTGGATCGATAGACCACCGCAATGTCGCTGCCGCTCGCGGCAAAGGTGCGCGCAACCCCGCTGCCGATGCCGCCGCTGCCGCCGAACAGCAGCACGCAACCAGCCGGAAAAGTTGCCATGGCCAGGGTCCTTCAGGCTGCGTTCTTGCCGGGACGCCTGTCGAGCGTAACGTAAAGCCCGTTCGCCCGCGTCTGGATCTCGGGCACTTTCGAACGGGGGTTGAAAAACTGCGAATACCAGATGCGGTTCTTGCCGTACGGCCCATCCTTGGGGATCGCGAGCGGATTGATGCAGGCGCGCTTGTTAGCCCAGACCTCGACATCCTGGGCGAAAGCGAGCCGGCTGCCTTCCTGATAGGCGAGCGCATTGGCCCGGTCCTCGTCGGTGATCGCGCGCGAACCATCGTGGACCTTGACCATGAGACCGTGCCAGGAGCGACTGATGCCGTCCTCCACTGGCGTGTTGGCGATCATGATGAAGCTGTCAAAGGCGCCCGCCATTTCCGACTGGAGAAAGCCCGGCCCTTCATACCAGGTATCGAGAACCAGCATGTCTTCGGGGTTTGCGGTGAGCGTGCGGTGGCCCGAAGAATAGTACTGGTGGACAGTGTGGTCCTTGTACTCGTTGGCAAAATACTGCCAGTCCTTGGCGCCGTGGATCGGCACGAAGTGGCCGAAATCGGCCATATTGTCGGTGATTTCGACGCCGTGGACGCCAAGGTCGCCCATTAGATCGATCTTCCATTCGACCCAGCCCGGTTCGCCATAGTGGCCGCCGAAATCGGCCAGCGGAATGTTGGGCTCTTGCTCCTCAGGATCGTACCACAGCCACAGGATGCCAGCGCGCTCAACCGTCGGATAGAAGCGCAGCTTTGCCGTCTTGGGGATGAAATCCGAATAAGGGATGTGATTGCACGCGCCGTCAGGTCCGTAGCGCCAGCCGTGGAACGGGCAGCGGATCGATTCACCCTCAGCTTGCTCGCCGTCGAGCACGATGTACGAGGTCCTGTTGCGGGCAATATGTGCGCCCATGTGCGGGCAATAGGCGTCGCAGACGTAGGGCACGCCCGATTCGCCGCGATAGAGCACCAGATCGCGGCCGAAATAGCGCAGCGACGTAGGCGTGCGTGTTGCCTCGCTCGCCTCGCCGATCATGAACCAGCCGCGCGGAAAATCGTATTCGCCTAAACCGTATTCCTTGGTGGTCGCCATTGCTGCATAACTCCCGGACGTGGCCGCATCTGCTGTCGTTCTCCCTCTGCAGGGAGCGATGCGCAAGTCCGTTCACGGGGCCGGCTGCATCTTGGCGGTTGCAGAATCAGCCATAGTTCTGTTACGCATTTTATGCAAATTATGAGTTTCAATCCCCCTCATCCGTAGATTGAAGCGAATTGAGCTGCGCAAAGATCGGCAACGGCGCAAAAGGGAGATGAGATGAGCGACCACCAGGCTACCCCACAGCTCGAGCGCGAAGCGCTACTGACGGCAGCACGCGATCGCGCGGGCCTCTCCGATTTCGGCGACACATGGTTTTTCGAGCCGATGGACCATTTCCTTGCCGCCGCCCACGCCGAAGCGCGGCTGTCACCGGCAGGGATTGCCGGTCAGGCGGAAGTGATTGTCAAAGGCCTCGCCAGCCGCCTGCGGATGATCGAGGACATCAAGCGCCATCCCGAAATCCTCGATGAACAGGTGGAGGTGGCGGGTATCATCCTCGGCCTGCCGCGCACCGGCAGCACGATCTTCCACCGCCTCCTCGCCAGCGCCCCCGGCATGACCGCCATCCGCTGGTTCGAGGCGCAGAACTATGCCCCCTTTCCCGGAGAGCAGCGCGGCAACCCGACCGAGCGCCGTGCCTATGCCCAGGCGATGATCGACGGCTGGCTGCAACTTTCCCCGGAGCTGGCTTCGATCCACCCGCTTGACCCTGATTCGCCCGACGAGGAAATCATCGTACTTGGGCAAATGTTCGTCTCGACCATGATCGAGGGGATGAGCTTCGTCCCTTCGTTCTGTGAGTGGCTCGATGGCTACGACCAGTCGCGGGGCCACGAGGACCTCAAGGTTATCCTCCAGTACCTGCAATGGCAGGACCCGACGCGGCGAGGCTGCAAGTGGATCCTCAAGAGCCCTTCGCACCTGCTCTACACCGAGATTGCCGCGAGAGCCTTCCCGCAAGCCGTTCTGGTAATGACGCATCGCGATCCGCTCGATGTCGTGCCAAGTTATGTCAGTATGGAAGCCGCGCTTTACAAACTGTCCGCAACGATCTCTGACGAGGAAGTCGGCCGCTTCTGGTTCCGCCGGCTGACGCAGTGGATGCGCCATTTCGAGGCGGCGCGCGCGCGCATCGGCGAGGCCCGCTTCATCGACATCGACTATCGCGCCGTGGCGCGCGAACCGCTGGCCCAGGCGCACCGCGTGCTCGAGGCCTTCGGCATCGCCCGCGATGCACGGCTGGACGCTGTGCTGGGCGAATTTCTTGACGCCAACAAGCGCGAGCAGCGCCCGCTGCACGAATACTCGCTGGCGCGTTTCGGGCTCGACGAGGCGGAAATCCGCCAGGAATTTGCCAGTTACCGCGCGCGCTACTTAGAACAGGACTTGGCCACATGACGCAAGACGAAGCGAAACTCTCCGGCGGCGTTGCCGTCATAACCGGAGCCGGGTCGGGAATTGGCGCGGGGCTTGCCCGGCGAGCGGGCGAACTGGCAATGACGGTGGTGGTGGCCGACATCGACCGAGCCGCCGCTGAAGTGATCGCGGACGAAATACGCGCTGCGGGCGGCAAGGCCGAGGCGATGCAAGTCGATGTCTCGCGCCATTCCGATCTCGATCGCCTTGCCGGGTCTGTTCACGACCGGTTTGGCCCAGTGCGGCTGCTGATCAACAATGCCGGCATCGAAACGCTGG
>JANLSP010000399.1:0-1672 GCA_031362485.1 Novosphingobium sp. | reverse complement strand
TACCCCGACTTCAAGGAGCGCAAACCGGCATGAGCACAGCGGCCCCGCCCACCGCCCGGGAAGAATGGCTCGATTTCTGGCCGCTGGTGCTTTCGGCGATGGTAGGACTGTCGCTGGGCTCGGTGATTTCCTCCTCGCTGGGTCTGTTCATGGAGCCGCTGGCCAAGGAATTCGGTTGGAGCCGCTCGCAGATTTCGGCCGGCATGCTCGCCTATGCAATCGTTGCCACCCCGCTCACGCCATTTGCCGGCGCGCTGGTGGACCGCTACGGACCGCGCGCCATAGGCATACCGGGCATCATTCTGTCGGGCCTAGTCCTCGCCACCTTTGGTCTCAACACCGGCAGCCTGGTGCTCTGGTTTTCCCTATGGACAGTCTATGCGGTGGTCTCGCTGTTCATCCGCACGATTGTCTGGAACACGGCAGTGTCCGGAAGCTTCACTGCGGCGCGTGGCCTGGCCCTGGCTTTTACGCTGTGCGGTTCTTCACTGGCCACGACCTTCGCACCGCCGATCACCCGCTGGCTGATCGACAGCTATGGCTGGCGCCAGGCCTATGCTGTCTGGGGATTTGGCTGGGGCGGGATTGTCCTGCTGCTGGTTTGTCTGTTTTTCCATGATGCGCGCAGCCGCCTGGCGCGGCAGACAGCCCTGGGAACCGCCCCGGCGATCGCGGCACTGCTTCCGGGCGGACTGACGCTGGGAGAGGCCTTGCGCGATTCACGGATGATCCGAATCGGTCTGGCAATCCTCCTGCAGATCACCATCAACGGGGCGATTGTCGTTCACATTGTGCCGCTGCTTACCTCGATGGGCATAACGCGTGGCGAATCGGCGGGCGTTGCGGCAGTGCTTGGCATTGCCGGTCTGGCCAGCCGTATCGTCATCGGCGCACTCTATGATCGCTACAGCTCTGGCTTCATTCCGTTCATCTGCTTTGCTGCGCCGGCCATTGCCTATGCTATCATGCTTCAGGCGAACGGCTCGATCTGGTTGCTCTCGTTCGCGGTCGCCTTGTTGGGTTTCGCTTCGGGCGGCACCTTGCATTCCTCGACTTACCTCACCACCCGCTATGCCGGTGTTCGCCACTTCGGCAAGATTTTCGGCATCATATCGAGCCTGATGGGCTTCGCAGGCGGGATCGGCCCGTGGATCGCCGGGCTGATCTATGATGGAACCGGCAGCTACACCCCATTGATGTATGCCGCCATCCCCATGGCGCTGATCGCGGGCCTGCTCGTCTGTCGGCTTGGCCCTTACGCCGAGTATCCGCCGCAGCCCGCGCAGCTGCCTGAAGGAACCAACCCTTGAACCAACCCCAGCCAGCCAGCGCATCCGCAGAATGGCGCAAGCACTGGCCGCTCGTCTTAGCGGCCCTGGTTGCCTATTCGATGATTGCGGTTCCCTCGATCACGCTGGGTCTGTTCCTTGAGCCGGTCACCAGGGAATTCGGCTGGACCCGGGCAGAGTTTTCTCTCGGCCTGACGATTGTCGCACTGGTTGGCACACCGCTGGTGCCATTTGCCGGGGCACTGGCCGACCGCTTCGGTGCGCGGCGCGTTGCCCTGCCCGGAACCGCGCTGCATGCACTGGCCTTCGCCGCCTTCGGCCTGCTGACGCCTTCGATCTGGCTGTGGCTGACAGCATGGGCAATCTATGCGCTGGTCCAATTA
>JANLSP010000386.1:0-5779 GCA_031362485.1 Novosphingobium sp. | reverse complement strand
CTTGCGCTTGTCGGCGATCCATTCGCGCAGACGGTTGGCCGGACCTTTCGCCTCGAGCTGCTGACGGATTTCCGGCGATGGGCCAAGCCCTTCGATGTTTACCAGCTTGTGTACTTTGTCGGGATAGAGCCCGGTAAAGCGCGTCGCCACATTGCCGCCGAGCGAATGGGCAATGATGGTAACCTGCTCCTGGCCCAGCGAGTGCACCAGCTGGGCGAAATCATAGACGAACGTGTCCATGCTGTAATTGCCGTCCGGCGCCCATGCGCTGTCGCCGTGGCCGCGAAGGTCGGGCGCGATCACGTGCCAGTCATGCCGCAATTCCTGCGCCACCCAGTCCCAGCTGCGCGAGTGGTCGCGTCCGCCGTGTTGCAGGATTAGCACTGGCGCATCGGGATTGCCCCAGTCGGCATAGTGCAGCCGCAGCCGCTGGGAGATGAAGCTTTGCGAGGTGGGTCCGGCGAGGTTCATGGCCGACCCCTTGCTACGACCTGCCGCGAAGGTCAATTGCTGGGGAACAAAGAGGAACTGACTGGAAATGCCCGCGCGCCTTGCTATCGCAGGCGCCATGACGACTCACACCACACGCATGCTCATCATCGGTTCAGGCCCGGCCGGGCTCTCAGCGGCAATCTATGGCGCTCGCGCAGGAATGCTGCCGATTGTTGTTCAGGGGCTCCAGCCTGGTGGCCAGCTGACCATCACCACCGATGTCGAGAACTATCCCGGCTTCCGCGATGTCATCCAGGGGCCGTGGCTGATGGAGGAAATGCAGGCGCAGGCCGAACATGTCGGCACGCGGATGCTGTGGGATATGATCACCTCGGTCGATCTTTCCGGCCCGCCGTTTCGCGCGATTGGTGATGGCGGCGATGTCTATGAGGCCGAAACGCTGGTGATCGCCACCGGTGCGCAGGCCAAGTGGCTCGGCATTCCGGGCGAGCAGGAACTGGGCGGCAAAGGCGTTTCGGCTTGCGCCACCTGCGACGGGTTCTTCTATCGCGGCAAGAAAGTCGTGGTGATCGGCGGCGGCAATACGGCAGTCGAAGAGGCGCTCTACCTCACCAACCATTCGCCCGACGTGACACTGATCCACCGCCGCGATTCGCTGCGTTCGGAAAAGATCCTGCAAGACCGGCTGTTCGCCAATCCGAAGATTTCGGTTTTGTGGAACAAGAAAGTTGATCGCTTCCTCGGCAATCCGCTGGCTGGCGGGCTGACAGGCCTCGCGCTGACCGACACGGCAACTGGCGAGGCGAGCGAGATCGCCACGGACGGAGCTTTCGTGGCCATCGGCCATGCGCCCTCGACCGAGTTGTTCAAAGGCAAGCTCGCTATGGACGAAAGCGGCTATCTGCTGGTCGAGCCAGGTACACCCAAGACCGCGATTCCGGGTGTTTTCGCCTGCGGCGATGTGATGGACCACATCTATCGCCAGGCCGTGACTGCGGCGGGGACGGGCTGCATGGCGGCGCTCGATGCCGAGCGGTTTCTGGCGGAGCGCGAGTTTGCGGCGGCGAAAGAGAAAGTTGCGGGCTAGCCTCGCAGCACTTCCAGCACCTGCGCCTCGAGCCAGTCCCGCGCTTCTGCCTCAACGAAGCTGTGCGTTGCCCCGGCGCAGGTGCGAAGGCGCGGGTCGCTCTTCTTCCATGCTGCGACAAAGGCCTGCGCAGTGCGGTCGCGCGCGGCAATCAGCAGGCGCACTTCGCCGGAGAACCGCGCAAGACCCGCTGCCATGTCCTGTGCGAGCCCGGTCGGCGGCGGGGCAGGGCGCAGTGCGCCGATCAGGCTGGCAAACAGACCCTTCAGGTTCACTCCGCCGCGCAGCAGCCGCAGGATCGCCGCCGGATCAGTCAGACGGCTGGCGTAGTGCCCGCGCAGTGCCTCGGGCGGCGGCGCGGCTTCGGCATCTTCGATTGTCCAGGGGTTTGACAGCAACAGGCCATCAGCGCCCGCGCCGCCCGCTAGCATCAGCGCGCTGGCAGCGTCGCAGTTCCCCATGGCGATCAGGCGGGTGAGCTCAGGGCATTCGCGGCGAAATGCGACTATGGCGGCGGCGATGTCCGGCGCGCTGGTGCGAAAGTCGTCCGGCGGTCCCTCGCTGTCGCCGATGCCGCGCCGGTCAAAGCGCAGCACCGGGAAGCCTGCCGCCGCAATGCGCGCGGCCAGCATGGCTTGGCCGTTCCACGCTCCGGCGCGTATCTCGTTGCCGCCGGTGACGATCAGCAGGCCCGTGCTGCCATGGGCCGTATCAAGTGTTCCGGCCAACGCTGCGCCTTCGCAGGCAAACAGGAAATGCCGCCGGCTCATGACTTGATCCCGATCGCCAGAATGGCCGCAAGGGCATCGGCTTGCCCGCGATCTTCATCTGGCTCGGCGCGGAGCCACAGCCCGCCGCCGCCGAGCATGTCCTGATCGATTTCCGCGACCCCCGGCGAAACCTGCGGAACTGCTGACTGGAACTGGTGGAGAAAATCCGGGCCGAGCCGGTAGCCGGCGAGTTCGAGCCCATTGGCCAGGCCCTGGGCAAGCAAACTTTCCTGGCTTTCCTCGCGTCCCGCCTCGCGCGATGCCAGGATACGCGCGCGCATCATCTGGCGCATCACAGCGGCGCCTTTGGTCGGTGCATAGCGCCAGCCCGGCAGGCCAGCCGGCATGAACAGCGCGCCGCCCCGGATGCCAAGCACATGGCTCGCGCGAAAATGCTTCGCCGCAGATTCCATGGTCGCAAGCCATGTCTGTGTGGTCTGTTCGTCCAGCGGCGCAAGGCTCTCGTTGCAACCGGGCAGGTCTGGCAGGAAACTGTCGACCCCGGCAGCATCAAGGCGGCGCATGACCTCCACCGTTAAGCGCCGCATGCGGTTGGCTTCGTCGAACAGGGCGGGGACAATCAGCAGGCGCCAGCGGCGAAAATCATCGAAAGCAAGCGACATTTCGTCACTGGAGGTACCGTCCGGACGGGGGCAGGGCCACAAGGCCGGTTTCAAATCAGACCTCTTCGCCGCGCTTGGTCATGGCAAACGCGAGCAGCGAACCATAGGTTTCAAGCAGCTCACCATCGATCTCGTCATCCTCGACAACGATATCGAGCCGGTCTTCCATTTCGGTGAGCAGACCTGCGACGGCCATGGAATCCAGCTCGGGCAAGTGGCCAAACAACCCGGTCTCGGCGGTAAACTCTTCTGCCTGTCCGGGCTTTAGGCCCAACACATCGGTGAGGATCTTGCGGAGCTTACGATCGGTAGTCTGGCGCATGGTGATCCCAAAGTTGCGGGCCGAGGGTGCGGGTGCGGCGGTCGGGCGGGCTCTAGCCATGCTTGACCCGCCCGGCAAGCCGGCTTGCCAGCAAGCGGACTATTGCGAGCCAATTACGCGGATTTCCAGCGCGAAATATGTCCAGCCGATAGCGCGGGCGGACCTCTTCCATCCAGTCGCCCTTGTAGTCATCATCGCCAGTGCCGAAGTCGATCAGCGACACCTTGTCCCGGTCGATGACATGGGCGAACAGCGCGGCGGTGAGCATGGTGCCGGGCGAGCGTGCGCTGGCTTGGTCGATATGCGCCAGCTTGTGGATGAAAGCAGTGTGCCGTTCCACTGTCCACAACTGAGCCGCAATTGCCCGGCCCCCTTCGCGCGCGATGCCCAGCCGCAGGCGCCCGGCCGCACTCTCTGCCTGCGCGAAATCGCGCAGGAATTGGGGCGAGCCTTCGCGCGGCTTCCAGCTCTGCGCATAGACTGCCTCATACTCGGCCCATAAATTGCCATCGAACTTTTCATGGATTTCAAACGCGAGCCGGGCCGCCTTTCGCTTGAGCAGGGTGCGCAACTGGCCGGGCCGATCAGCCAGATACTGGCTGAAAGTGCGGCCCTTGAGGTGGAGCACGTGGTTATGGTCACAGGCTTCTGAAAAGACCAACCATCCGGTCTTGCGAAAAGCGCTGGCCATGGCCTGGGCGGAACCATCCTCAACGGGCAGGCCCGCGAACGAAAGAGCAGCAGTGCGGCTGGCAAGATCGGCGGCAATTGCCTCCAGCAACATTGCCATGTCAGCGCCGGCCGAAATGATCGGGCGGGCATGAAAGCTGTACCAGTTGGAGAGCGCCTCGATCCGGCTGCCCGCTGAACTCAGCGGCAGCACTGCGCGATCATCACCGTGCTGGGCAATGGCGAGCAGTGGCTCTATGCCGCAATGGCTGGCGAGCCCCTGCCACCATTCCAGCCGGTCAAACGGGGTGACACAGGTTTCCACGCCGAGCAGCCGGGCAAGCTCCTCGTCGCATTGCACTTCCTTAAGATCAGAGTGATATGTGACGGCAACCACTTGACTGAAATGCCTTCGCTGGAGCTTCGAAACCTTGGTGCGCGCCGAACCCCAAAGCCCGATCCGGCCGCTCGACCATCTCGCACTGCGGGGGGCCGATGACGCCCCTGCGCTGCTTCTGCGCGATCGGATGATTAGCTACAAAGATTTAAGATCGCGTGTTGCGCAGCTTGCCGCATGGTTGCGTGGCCAGGTTCCCCAGACCGGCGCGCGCGTCGCCACCTGGTGCGCGAAAGGTGAGCTGTCCTGCCTGATGCCCCTGGCCAGCGCCCGCGCGGGGCTGGTGCATGTGCCGATCAACCCGCTGCTGAAGCGCGGGCAGGTCGCGCATATACTGGCAGACAGCGGCGCGGCGATGCTGATCGCCACGCCCGCGCGGCTGGAGAGCCTGGCGGATGGGGATGTTCCTGCCAGGTGCGTCATCGTGGGTGAAGGCGACGCGCTGACGGCGATGACGGCGACTGCGGGCGGTCTGCCGCCTTCCGTAGCCAATCCGGATTCGCTGGCCGCGATCCTCTATACCAGCGGCTCGACCGGGCTGCCAAAGGGCGTGATGCTGAGCCACGCCAACATGTGGCTGGGGGCCGAAAGCGTCGCTGGCTATCTGGATCTGCAATCGGACGACCGGGTGCTAGCAGTCTTGCCTCTGTCGTTCGATTATGGCCAAAACCAGCTACTTAGCGCCTGGTATGCCGGAGCCAGCGTTGCCCCGATGGATTATCTCACCCCGCGCGATGTGGTGAAGGCGGTGGAGCGCCATGCGATCACGACGCTGGCTGCCGTCCCGCCATTGTGGGTGCAACTGGCCGAGCTCGACTGGCCCGTCGACACCGCGGCGAGACTGCGCTGTCTGACCAACAGCGGCGGCGCGCTGACGCCGGATCTGGTGCGGCGTCTGCGGTCGCTTTTCCCGGCCGCGCGGCTGTTTGCCATGTATGGCCTCACCGAGGCCTTTCGCTCTACCTTCCTCGATCCCGCACTGATCGACAGCCATCCGACCTCGATCGGCAAAGCAATTCCGCATGCCGAAGTGCTGGTGATCGCCGACGACGGCAGCCTTGCGGCGGACGATCAGGAGGGCGAACTGGTGCATTGCGGTCCGCTGGTGGCGCAAGGATACTGGCAGGATGCAGTGCGCACAGCAGAACGTTTCAAACCCGCTCCCGCCGCTTCGCGCTATGGCGGCATGGCAGTATGGTCTGGAGACCGGGTGCGGCGCAGCGCAGAAGGCCTGCTCTATTTTGTCGGGCGGCGCGATGCGATGATCAAGTCGGCGGGCAACCGGATCAGCCCGCAGGAGATCGAAGATGCAGCTTTGGCCACCGGTCTGGTGGCAGAGGCAGTCGCACTGGGTATTGCCGACGAGCGGCTGGGGCAGGCATTGCATCTGGTTGTCCGGGCGTTTCCGGGTAGTTCAGGTAAAGCAGAAGAATTTCGGCATAAACTAATGCAGGAACT